>NZ_JAUBTT010000200.1:0-5416 GCF_036705125.1 Microcoleus sp. B7-D4 | reverse complement strand
CTGGGACCTGTCTGATGAGTGTGCTATATTCAGATTGTTGCCGATTGTCGGGGATTGTCTGGATTAAAAGTATCAGTCAAGATAGTCAACGAACTGTCGGCGATATATTAACAGGATTTAAAAATTTGATTGATTTATGCAGCGCATAAGAGTGCAGAAACCACCGGCCGAGTTAGAAGGAACCCGCGATGCCTGCAGCGGATGTAGAACCGGAAGTTGATTGGGTGTGCTAAAAACCTGCGATCGTTCTTGCCGTATGATTTTTTTTGACTATCCAATTCTCGCTTTGTGCGGCACTTAGAGAAAAAGTGCTGACTCATGAGAGCCTGTTGGGTGGAACGCTTATGGTAATATTAGTAAAATTGTTATGCGCGCTCGGCATTTGAGGAGTTGGAGGAATGAAGTCATCCCAACCCAGGTAATTATAATTATTAGACAGATCCAGCAAAGCCTGTCTTGAACAGGCAGGACGCCTGTTCCACAATAATTATTGGAGAGGTATATGGAACAGGGCTGGCGATGAAAGACAATTTATGAAAATTATTAATCAAACAATCGAATTATTAATAGAATCCGGCATCGGCATCTACAACATCACGCCCACTTTTGTCAAAATTAATTGGTAATTGATAAAAAATCAATTAAGTCGATCGGCAGGAAAAAATAATAATATCTTGTAGAGGCGGGTACCGCCTATATCTCGACTAGCAGGCAGTTTATTGCTGTTCTCAACCGCCCAAACCCGGTAGTCGGTTTATTTGCACCTACAGGACTTATGCAGCTTCACTACAATACTGTGCCTGCGTAAGTCCTGTATAGCAATCCTAAGTAAGTTGTGTAATTCTTGTAGGGGCAAAACCCACGCCCGGTTGCCCCGCCTTGGGTGGGGTAGGCAAAGAAAGGCACTACCCGTACATATTTTTACAACTGATGCGAGGATTGCGATATTTAGCTACTGGCATTGGTTGGGTGTTTTAAGCAATCTATTTAATATGATGCAATTGCCAGACCAAATTTTTAGCAAAACTTTAAGAAATTCGGCCTGAAGGTATGATTTACTAAAAATTAAAAACTGTCGAGCGAGCAGACTTGACAATTTAACAATGATTCCCAGGGAGCATTTTATGAAATCCATTGCTAAAAACAGCATCCACTGGACTTACTCAGTGGCTATTTTCTGTACCCTTTTCGCACTACAGCAACAAAAAGCTACAGCAGCAACGCTATCTCATGGCTGGCATTATGCGATCGATTCCTTCAACGACGGCGTGACAGGGCCCCAAATCGGCGGCGGGGAATTTGAATTTTACGGCATCGCCATCAAAGAAACATCAGATACAGCTTTCATCGCCATCAATTCTAATCTAAGTTTAGCAGGATATGCCGACCCACTAGCTCAAAGAGGCAACATCAACTACGGCGATTTATTCTTCAATTTTTCCGGTCAAAACTTCAATACAGCTAACGCAAACGGCAGCTTGTTTGGTATCCGCTTTGCCGAAGGAAATGACTCCGGCGTGGCGACAACAGGCGTTTACAAGGATGTTACCGCTAAAAGCGTTACCCAAACTAACTCTGGTTTTACCAATTTAAATCAATTCAATACGGTAGTGGCATCTCAAGGCGGAACCCCATCAATGGGCGATTTAGCTGCCACAGACCCCTATTTTCAACAAACCGGAAACTCGACTATTCTCAACTCAATAGCTACGGGTACAAAAGTAGGAGAAATCAATTTTTTAACACCAGCGACTTTGAGTGTCCTCGGTGTTAATTTCGCTCAGTTTAATGCCGTAGGTTCTCAAACCATTGGATTCAGTTTCAATAAATCATCAATGCCTTCGGGGAACTATATTGCTAACTTTTTTGCCGAGTGCGCTAACGATGCGATCGCTATTCAAGGATCGTTTGAGGCTGTACCGGAACCTTCTACTTGGTTTGGTACTTTAGTAGGATTGAGCTTTTTAGGTATGGGGGCTGCAAAACGCAAAATTAAGCGCAAGATTTCCTAAGTTAGGTAGGGTGTGCATTAAGTACCTTACGAATAGCTGTTATACCAAATTTTTATGAGGCCCCGTAGAATCTGATCCCCCCTAAAGAGGGCGGGCACGGGGAGTAGGGGTCGCACCGCCCCTACAAGGGGGGGGACAAGATTCTTCTCAAAGTCAACCCCTACTCCCCAACAACCAGGGGGAGTAGGGGGTATGCGAGGGGGAGCGAGATATGTGCAACTTCACATTAAATTGGTATTATGCACACCTTACGAATAGGCGTAGTGCCTCACAAATTGCCAACAGTAGAGTAGACTATCGAGAAATAAAATGCGCCCAAACATTCCCATCTGGCCCAGCAACTTGATTGACGTAACTGTAGGGATACATCAACTTTCTCCCCTCAGTATCGCTGTAACCAGTGAGTGCATCTCCCCAAGGATCTTGCACGATATAACCCTGAGAATTGTAGCCAATTAAAGTAAGAATGTGACCGGCCGCAGTAAAATCTCCTGCTAAAACTACTGGTCGCCGATTCAGCAATTCCGATCGCACCGAGGCCCACGTGCGAGTCGTACTAAAACTCGTCTTAAACCCGTAAGCCTGAATCAGCGCCGAAAGCACGCTGTGATCGGTTTGAGAACCCTGGCCGGCATAGTCGAAACACCACTGCAACAACTCATCCTCCAACTGTCCGCCCCACTGAGAACGAACGCCGTAGTAATAAAATACCATCGCGATCGAAGTTACGTTGCAAGTAGACCAGTCAAAACGCGGATTGTCCCGCTGCGAAAAATACGGCACGTTCAATTCCACATTGTTCGGAACCGGATCGAAAATTTTATCTCCCCGCTTGAACTGAACAAAACTAGGAAAAACATAACCTGTATTGCCCAAATTCGGCAGTTCTTCAGTCAGGGAAACTTTCAGGTGAGATCCTTCCGCACCGTAGCTGTTCACGCCGTAAACTCGACCTAAAGGCAGCGTAGTTTTCTCGGTACTGCTCAGGTTAGCAGAATCTACCGGCCGCTTTTTAAAGACAGTTGCTTGCAGGATTGTCATCGTCAAAGCATCGGGGTCAAAGGGAACCTCTTTGCCGTCTTTTTTAATTTTAACGTCCTGCCAATAAATAAATCCGATATTGCCGAAACCGGGAATAGATTCGGCGAGAGTTACTCGGAAATGCCCCAAAATGCAGGCATAACCAGTAATGGCATAGGTAGTGCCTAAAAGTAGGTCAGCCATTTGATCGGCAGGCAGTTTCGATGAATCTTCGGGTTTAGCTTTAATCTGAGTTGTTTGAGTTACCAAAAGTTGAGCGCTGACGTTGCTATTCGGTACGTCAGCCAGGTCAAATCTCAGGATTTGAGTACCTTTGGCCAACTGAACGTCGGGTTCATAAAAATAGCCAAAAGTGCCGATCGGTGAAATTGCTGAATCCACAACCACCTTGAGATGCCCGTCAATAAATCCGTATTTGCTAACGGCCAAAGTCTGGCCTGCTTTGACAAAAACTTTTTGCTGATTGTTGAGCCGGGAAGAATCAAGGGGAGCTACCTTAAACAAAGTGTCAGAAAGTATCTTTAAGGTCAAACCTCGTCCGACAGTTAGCGGATCGGAAGTTACGGCAATGTAAATTATTTGGCTGCCAGTAACGTTGCCTTTGCTGTCAGTTGCCCGCAACCTGAGCCACCGAGCTCCCGCTACGCTAAATCCTTTAGACAAATTAACTTGCCAAGTGCTGGCCTCTTGGTTTAGCGTGACGCTTAGGGGAAATGTATCCTCAGCTATCACCTCAATTTTTGCTGTTTTTTCTCGGTCAAAAGTACCCCGAAGGACGATCGGCTGATTTACCAAAACTTCTGACGGCCCTTGATAAGTTAAATTCGGAGCGGGATTGAAAGATTTGCCACCGCGGCTGAATTGCACAAAATCGGGATAAATGAAACCCGTATTGCCAAATTGCGGCAAATTCTCGGTCAGCGAGACTTTAATGTGGCTTTGTTCGATCGAGAATCCGGCAATTCCGTAAATCATTCCCGCCGGCAAGGTAATTTTTTCTTGAGGTGGCAGGCTAGCGGCATTTACCGGCCGCTTTTTAAACACAGTCGTTTTGATGATTGTCATCGTAACTGCATTTCTATCATACTCAATTCCCCTCCCGTCTCGCAAAATTTGGAGGTGCTGCCAGTACAGAAATCCCGAAGTTCCTAAGTTAGGAACTGCCCGCTCAAAAGCGACTCGGAAATGGTTTTCCACGCAAGCGTAGCCAAGAAGATTGAAAGTTTCTCCTGCGTTAAATTGTAATTTCTGAGTTGCTCCTAAAGTTGCAGAATCTGCGGGGGTTAACTTTAACCAGGTCTTTTTGATCACCCACAGTAACTGCATTCCACGCGGCGGGGTCGGCAACTCGGCGCGATCGAATATGAGAATTTTTGCGCCTTTGGTTATAAGTACGTGTTTTTCATAGAAAAAGCCAGAGGTTCCCACCGGAGTAATTGGATTATTTAGTTGAACATTCAGATGTCCATCTTCTAACTCGTAGTCCCTAATTTGATAAATTTTACCTGCTGGTATTTCCGCTTTTTGCAGGTTGTTAAGATTGCTTGCGGGCAGTGTTCCGACTTTGAATGCGGTATCTCTGAGAGTAATTAACGTCAAAAATTGAGCGGGTGATCCAGAAGCAGGATTAACTTTGATGTTAATTGTTTGTTGACCGATAACTTGGCCGGTCTTATCACTTGCCCTCACCAGCAATGTGCGAGTTCCTGCGCTAGGGAATCCTTTTTCTAAACTGATGTTCCAAATGCCTCTAGAGAGATTTCTCCCGACATTCAGGGCATTTGAGCCTTCTGTTGCTGAAATCGCTGCCACTAGATTTGTGTCAAAAGTGCCAAGTAACACAGCGGCCCTATTGACCTCAATTTCTCGCGGGCCTAAGTAACTCAAAATAATTTTGCTGCTTGTCATTATATATCCCCCTATCTAATTAATTATTCAGCTAAAGCAAGGATAACTTCTGATTTTATCAAACACAATGACCTGAACCAGGACAAAATCGCCCCTAGATTCAGCCTACGGGCGGTTAATGCCTTTTCCAGCATAAGTTTTTAATTATTGGCGGGATCTGCGCCACAAATCTCACTTTAGGCGTACAATAACCACCTTAACCAAATATATGCCTGGTTGAGCGGATTTGTGGTGCAAGTCTTAAGGGAAGGAATTTAGTTCGAGTCGGTTGTTTCCCGCTGAACCCTTGATCCCTCACTGGCTGAGTCAATCGATTTTAGATTTTAGATTTTAGATTTTAGATTAAAGAATTGAAGCATTGACCCCACGGATGAATCCGGGGGCTTGTATCCTGGATGCTTTCGGTCAGGGCTTAGGATCGCGAATTAAATAACTTACAATTTTAATTGTTATTG
>NZ_JAUBTT010000042.1:0-66754 GCF_036705125.1 Microcoleus sp. B7-D4 | reverse complement strand
GGAACAGGCTTTTCGGCCTGTTCCACAAGAAAATTCACTCTTTGTGGAACAGGCCGAAAAGCCTGTTAAGCGAGAATAGTGCAAGATGTGAGGTTAACCGGATTTGAGATGAGGGCGATCGCCCGCCCGCCACTCCTAAAATTAACTTTTAGGGTCGATTCTCTCTTTGTACAAGCCGACAATCCGATCGATAACTTCAGCAACAGTCAGATTGTCTGTTTGAATTTCCACAGCATCGGCCGCTTTACGCAAAGGTGCAACCTCGCGGGTGCTGTCTTTTTCGTCTCGCAGGGCGATGTCTTGTTCCAATTGGGCCAAGCTAATATTAGCCCGATCGCTATCTTTAAGTTCTAACAGCCGCCGGCGCGATCGCTCTTGTACCGAAGCCGTCAAAAAAATCTTAAGTTCCGCATCGGGAAACACGTTAGTGCCGATATCGCGGCCTTCTGCTATAATTCCGCCTTTTGTGCCGCAGCGCCGCTGTTCCTCCACCAGAAACTGCCGCACGGCGGGAATCGCCGCCATTTCCGAGACGCGGGATGTCACTTCCAAACTGCGAATTGCCTCGGTTACGTCTTCGCCGTTAATCTTCAACATCTTTGATGCGGGATCGAGGTTGTATTCCAAATAACTGGAACTGATTAATTCGGCGATCGCGCATTCGTCGGAAATCGGCGTGTCTGTTTTCAATGCCAGCCAAGTCAGCGCCCGATACATCGCGCCGGTATCCAGATAAAACAAGTTCAAAGCTGTTGCTGCAAGGCGAGTGACGGTAGATTTGCCTGCTCCCGCCGGGCCGTCGATCGCCACAATGGGCCGGCGATTCCTGAGAATTATATTGTCAATCAAGCGAGTAGAGCCAACTCTGGCGGCCACGGCTAAAAGTCCCGCTGTTTCCACAACCTGCAAGGGCGTCAAAGTGTGGGGATCGACGATTTCGGCGTATTCGAGCTTGACTGCGGGTTCTTCTGCGACTGCTGCGTGGGCTGCTGCGAGTGCGGCTGCTGCGGTGCGATCCCCTGAAGCAAAAGTTTTCGAGGCTTGTTGCAGCGCGCGGTAGAGTACGGAGGCTTGCTGTTTTTGCTCTACTGTTAAATACTGATTGCGAGAACTCATTGCCAGTCCCGACTCTTCGCGGACGATCGGACAAGCGACAATCTCTACAGGCAAGTTAAAATCCAAGACCAGCTTCCGAATAATTGCTAGCTGCTGGGCGTCTTTTTGACCGAAATAAGCTTTTGTCGGCTGCACCAAACTCAAAAGTTTAGTAACTATTGCCGCGACGCCCTGAAAATGACCGGGCCTTGCTTTGCCGCACAAAACCGATGTCATCGCCGGTGGCGGCACTACTTGGGTTAAGGATGAAAGGTGAATCTCTATCTGTTTTTGGGCGGTTTGCTCTGTTTCTGTACGCTCGACGGCTTGGTTGCCGAACATTTCGGTTGCTGAGGGAGCAAATATGGCATCAACGCCAGCTTGTTCGCACAACAGCCGGTCTTGCTCGATATTCCGAGGATAATCTTGAAAATCTTCTGTGGGGCCAAATTGCAGCGGGTTGACAAAAATGCTGACCAGGGCGATCGCATTTTCTTGCCTTGCCCGCTGGATCAAGCTCAGATGCCCTGCGTGCAAAGCTCCCATCGTCGGCACCAAACCGACTGTCAAATGAGGTGCAGCAGACTTTTGTAAATTTAAGTAGCAGCGAAGTGCTGCAATGGTAGTAAACAGGCGCACCGGTAGAATCTCCTGAAGGCATTCGGCAGAATGCAGAGTTTATTTGTCAGAATTTGTTCGAGTTGACATCTTGCACCATCTTCAAGAACAGGCTTTCCGGCCTGTTCCACAAAGAATAGTGCAAGATGTCAGTTTTATCTCACATCTTGCACCATTCTCAATTAGTTGTTTAGGAACAGGCTTTTCGGCCTGTTCCACAAGAAAACTCATTCTTTGTGGAACGGGCCGGAGAGCCCGTTCTTGACAATGGTGCAAGATGTCAGTTTTATTCTACTTTCTGCTTTCTACACTTCGGATAACTTTTGTATTCTGCCTGAGAGTAGCCTTCAGCGTCCAACAGTTGTTTGCTGCTGCGGTTCGATCACTTCGATTTCCACTCTGGCAACGCCACTGCTGATCATTCCTAGCACGCTGGCGGCGCCGGCGGACAAGTCAATGAGCCGATCGCCCACATAGGGGCCGCGGTCATTAATGCGGACGACCACAGTGCGGCCGTTGTCGAGATTTCTCACCATGACTCTCGTTCCAAAAGGCAAATTTGGGTGGGCTGCGGTCATATCATTTTGGTTGAAACGCTCGCCGCTGGCGCTGAGGTTGCCGTTAAATCCTGGGCCGTACCAGGAAGCCCAGCCGCTGAGGCGCACTTGAACTGGGCCCATAGACAGCACGGGGGGTTCTGGTTGGGGTTTGCCTGCGACTTCTTCCAGGGGTGGGGCGTTGCCCAGAAGTCGCCGGAGGCGATTGGTTGCTTGCAGGGCGTCTCGGCTAAAGTTGCTGGTGGTGTCGGGGAGGATGGTTTCGGCGTTGATGTTTACCAACTCCTCGCCGTTTGCCTGGATAATGTAGCGATCGCCTTTTTCCCACTTAACGGTAATGCTGTTGGGATCGATGTTGTTGCGGGCTAGCTGATTGAGTCTTGCTGCTAAGCTTGATGCCCGCCAAATTGGATCGGGTTCTTGGTTGCTAGAGTTGCTGGCAATGTTTCCGACTTTGGGATTTTCTCTGGCGCCCGCTACTTTTGACGGACTGCTAGCACCGGCTTGGCTGTTGCCAGTTTCTCCCAAAGGCGTGTTTGTTTCCGGACTGGCGTTGAGAAAGGTGATGACTGGAATGTTTCGCACGTAGACTGTCGCTGCTTGTCGCCCGCCTAAGTTGTGGGGCTGAATTTTGGCGATCGAGTCTCGGGCAATTTCAGCTCTTGCTTGATACTGATACTGTCCGACTTTTTGCGCTTCGACCCGAGTAGCGTTTAACTGCCGGGACGGTTGGGTGGCAATTACTTGCTCGGAAACCTGAGAGTTTTGGTTGTCGGCACCTGTTGCTTGTGCGTGACAAGAGGATGCCGTTCCTACCACAGGAACTAACAGGACAGCGAGTAGACCACCAACAAATTTTTCCTTCATACGTCCATTTTTGTGAATAGCCATTGCCAACCGAGATTGGAGGATTGGCCATTTGGCGGCGGGCGTCAAGGATTTCTCTCTTGCCCTTCGCCATTCCCCCGTGAGTCAAAGCAAAGTATCCGGGTGCGTTTTTGCTTTAATGCTTCAGCCCCAAAAAAATTTGGCTGAAACTTCCCTGACACTTGACAACTCATACTCGATCCGCAATTTGTGTGTTGTTCACGAACTGCAACAGACTACCACAAACTTTTGCGGTTGGGGATCGCTGCGATCGCGCTTTTCACCAAATCTTCATCAAATTTTCTCAAAACCCTCTATCATAAAACCCTTTAGTTCCAGTGCTTACAGCCGTTTCAGTCTTTACGGAAAAATTTACAAAAATTTACAAAAATTTAGTGTATTTTGTGGGCTGCCGAATGGCTAGTCTTAAAAAAGCTGTTTGTCAACTGTTATGGGAATAAACTAAAAATTAGAAGAAATCGATTTGGCGGACTTATGGATTATCGAGAAGCAGGTGTGGATGTTGAGGCGGGCAGAGCTTTTGTCTCGCGCATCGGGAGTATGGTCAAGAGCACGCACCGATCGGGAGTTTTGGGCGGATTCGGCGGGTTTAGCGGTTTTTTCAGCGTCCCGGAGGGTTTAAAAGAGCCGGTGATGGTTTCGGGTACTGACGGCGTTGGGACTAAGTTGAAATTGGCCCACAATCTCGATCGGCACGACACGGTAGGTATCGACTTGGTGGCGATGTGCGTCAACGACGTGCTGACATCCGGGGCCGAACCCCTCTTTTTTCTCGATTATTTAGCGACGGGAAAGTTAAATCCCGAACAATTAGCTGCGGTGGTGGCCGGCATTGCTGACGGTTGCAAGCAAGCGGGCTGTGCTTTGCTCGGAGGGGAAACGGCAGAAATGCCCGGTTTTTACCAAGCGGGTGAGTACGATTTGGCGGGGTTTTGCGTGGGTATTGTCGAAAAGAGCAAATTGTTGGACGGTTCGCGGGTGCAGGTGGGAGATGTGGCTGTGGGGCTGGCTAGTTCGGGCGTGCACAGCAACGGTTTTAGTTTGGTGAGAAAAATTGCGGGCGATCGGGGTTTTGACTGGCATTCCCAACCCGAAAAGTTAGGTGGCAAAACTTTAGGAGAAGTGCTGCTAACTCCGACTAAAATTTATGTTAAACCAGTCCTCGAAGCCATTAAAAGCGGTCTAGAAATTCACGGCATGGCTCACATTACGGGCGGCGGTTTGCCGGAAAATTTGCCCCGCTGTTTGGGAGTTAATCAATCTGTCAGAATTGACAGCAATAGTTGGCCAAGTTTGCCAATTTTCCAGTGGATTGCTGAAGCGGGCCAAGTTGCTACAGCAGATATGTTCAATACTTTTAATATGGGGATTGGGTTTGTGCTGTTGCTTGATTCCAGGGAAGTAGAACAGGCTGTTAAATGGTTTGAGTCTCAGGGAATTGGTGCTTGGGCGATCGGGGAAGTGATTGAGGGGAAAGGAGAATTGATCGTGGATAATTAGTAAGAAGCAATCGCAGGGGCTGAAGATTGCTTCGCTTTGTTTTATGCGTTAACAGACCATCTCAATCTGCCTTCATCTGTGTATATCTGCGGTTAAATTTATAATTTTGAAAGTAACCGCAGAGGACGCAGAGGACACAGAGGATGAAAGAGAAAAAGGAATTCACAACTGATGACTCGTTGCTACAATTTTACCTAAAAGTGAAATAAGCTATTGTGCCTTTAAATACGATATAATTCCAAATTATTTCCGTAAATTAGTGTAAAGATTTCCGCCGAATGTTTAAATTAATTGAATATCTATACTATTTATTACATCGACTCTGAAAGGAAGGATTGTTAATTGTTGAAGTGAGAAAATATCAAAAATCAAGGTAATGTTTGTATCACAGTTTAAATAAAAAACAGCTTATTAGGCTTGTACGTGACTCAAAATTTCCAAAAACTCCTGCACCACTAGATCCGGTTGTTCGCTGCATCGGGTAGGATCGTAATGTTTGACAAGACTGATGCCAGAATCTATGAAAAGCTGGCACTTTTCATCTTCTGTTGTGTTTGGATGGGATGATTCGCTGTCAATTTTCAGTATCCCTAGCTTGTTTTCGTGGAAGATCAGAAAGTCAGCTTGTTGGTTTTGTCTGCCTGCGGGTGTTGCGAGTCGGAGTTGGGAGTTGGGGATGAAGAGAGTGGAAGTGCGATCGAGTATTTCGGCAATTTTCACTTGTGCGTCGGAGTGAAGGCGAAAACCATTCCAGTTAATTTCGTCTTCAGAGTCAGATAATTCAGTTTCACTATCAGCATTGATTGTTTTATCTAAATCGGTTTGAACATAATCAGCTTCATTTAAATTTGCGAATAATCTAGCTCCACTTAAGTTTGCTCCGCTCAGATTTGCACCGCTGAGGTTAACTTCTATTGTCAGATTTCGCTGTAAATTCACTTGATTTTTTCGTATTTTTCTGTTTATTTTGGGTTCAGGTCGTACTCACTTTTTTCACTTGTGTGGGAGCTTATGCGATCGCCCTCTAGCCCACGTCAAGGTGGTGAAGAAGAACCTCAAAACCTCGAAATTTCGTTCCGGGCGAGCGGGAATAACAAGATTTATTACCGATCGCAATACAGCTAGGATGACGTAAATACGTCGTTAGGGCAGCCCCTGAAGAGGAGCGCACTCAGCTAGCGGGCTGGCGATCTCATCATATTGGAAAACTGTCCGGAGTATTGTCAATGGCAATAGCATTAAGTGGTAGTCCCAAGGATTTCATTTATGGAGGGAGCAGGTTAATGCTTAAATTGTTGCAAAAAATAATGATGGGTGTAAATAATACATCACAAAATACTGACAGACTGATCGGGAAGGCTACAATAGAAATCACCAAAAACACAGTTCAATTTGATTCTGATGTCTATCAGTTTCGTAACGTCACCGGCTTTGGCGTATGCCCTGTTCCGACAGTAAAAGTGCCATCATCATGGATTTGGCTTTCGTTTATCTTTGGAATTTTGATAAACACGAATTTTCCTCAGAATAGTGACAATAGAACCGGAGGAATGTTGATGATAGGATTCGCAATTCTCTCATTGGTATTTAATAAATTATGGCCTCCTAAATATGGTCTTAAATTATACTTGAATTCTGGTTCTCCATTACCAATATTTATCACCAGGGATGTTCCAGGGTTAAAAAATGTAGTTTCAATTTTATATAATTTCATGGAAAGCCATGAAGAAGGTCGTTATGTAGTCTATTCAACCGATCGATCTATCAAAATAGAAGGAAGTGTTGGAGGTAATTTCATAGGAGGTGATTCTAGGGGAGATGTATCAAATAAGAGATGAGGGTGATGCTCTGTTGAACGACATTTAAATTTACAGTCAAAATCAAGCGTCAATTAAACTAGGAGAAAATCATGGAAGAACAATCTAAAAATTATGTTGGAGGCAGTGTTGGAGGCAACTTCATAGGAGGTAATTCTACGGGAAATGTATCAAACATTATCAACCAGTTACCTTCATCCTCTGAAGCCGATAAACCCGGAATCAAAGAGTTACTGCTCCAACTCCAAGACGCAATCGAAGCAGATCCAAATTTAAGTGATGATGACAGGAATGATGCTTTAGAGCAAGTAAAAGATTTAGCTGAAGCTGCTCAGAATCCTAATGATGGGGGAATGAAGGAGAAAGCCAAAAAGGCAGATAGGATGCTCGAACGAATTATGAAAGGTGTACCAAAAGCGACAGAACTACTAGAATTCTGTAACAATCTACTGCCATTGATTACTAAATTCTTTGGGTTTTAGTAAACTATCGCCTTTCAGCGAACAGCCTAATAATTACGATCGCCCTCTCTCACCCCAGCATTCTCTGACAGAGGGCGATCGAGCTTTTTGAAGTGCGCTCCCACGTCCTTGATCACATAAACAGTTCTTTGTCAACATAAACATATTTCCTCAAAACAGTCAGCGGCATCATCTCCCCGCTGCCAAGTAAATCAATTGAAAGCCCATCTCTAATCAATATGTTAAACAATTCCTCGTCGTCTTTTATCAAACTAGCATCTAACTCAATAACTTGACCTTCTTCCCTCATTACCTCCAACAAATCAGAAGTAGATACCTGAAATATTTCCTGATTATTACACCGCGTAGTGAAGCAATTTCCATAACGGCCCGTAGCTTCACTATCAGATATTTCCCATTGCTTTAAGAGATAATTTTGGTCAAAACACTCAACTATTTTTGCAACTCTCAGTTCCAGTTTTTGTTCTGCTTTGCAGCAAAGAGTCACAGCCCATTTTTGACCGATATTATAAGTAATAGCCGACTTTTAAGATTTCATAATGCTTCCGGGATTCAAGTAGAATCTACTCGCTTAATTCGATCCTTATATCCTGTCCTGTCGATCTCTCGCGATATCTCGGCCGGGGCGGGTTTTTGAGATGGTTAATTATTGGCAGGTATTGTTGGTGAACCCGCCCCTACAAGAACTAGGGTAAATTGGTCGAACATAATATTACTTAATCAAATTGTTCGAGGGCGATCACTCCTCCGACTCAGATTCAAAATCCACACGATCGTAAATATCTCCCAACCGCATCTCAAACTCCACACAACTCAATCTCAACACCCCATCAGCACCATCATACTCAGACAAAACCCACTTATTATCATCCGTCTTCACAAACTGTTCAACGTGCATCTCGTATTGATCTATCAAAACATACTCCCTCAAACTAGGAATCGTGCGAAAAAGTTTAAACTTGCCACCTCTGTCATAATCCGCCGTCGATTCCGATAAAACCTCAGCCACCATCACCGCATTAGTAATCGTATCTTTCCTACCCTCCGCAAACTCCAACTTACCCGCCACCAACATCACATCAGGATAAGTATAAACCCGCTTCGACGGTATCCACAAACGCAAATCGTTTATAAATACTCGGTATGGTTGTCCTTTGGTGGCAAAATTTAATGTTCCATAAAAATTGCCAGCGATTTGATTGTGATTCGGTGTTCCGCCTGTCATAGGAATTATCTTGCCATCCTGATATTCGCTTCTAAATTTTGCCCCCTCTTCCAGCATTAAATACTCTTCGGGAGAGTAATAAATCTGTACTTTTTCCTCAACTTTGTCCTCAGCTAATTCTTCGCGGATTTCTGTCAATGCCGTCATAGTAAATCCTCATTTGCTCCTACTCACAATTATAGCCGCATCATCCACAAATCGAAACTACTGCTCACAAGCCCCAATCTTTCGTCTCAATTAGATTCCCCTCAAACTCAAAACCCCGGTTCAAACCATCAAAATACTTCTCAATATTAGGCTTAATCCACAGCGCTGCTTCCCCGTGTCCCAACTCCACAGATCGATCGACTACCTCATACCAAATTGTCAAATCAACTCCCGCCGCTTGCACCGCCTTCAAACAATCCCAAACAAAATTTGGCACCGATACCGGCGACACCGCATACCTCAACAATTCCTCAGCACCTTCTGGCAAAATAATCAGATTGCTGGCAACTACGATCGTACCTATATCTTCTTCCCTTTCCCCCTGCCAATTCACTTCGCCATTTAAAACATAACCCCAAGGTTTCAGAAAATTGTCGATCAGATACTGCAACCATTCGACATAATCATAAAACTTTTCCGCGCCGCTCCACTGAATCCCCCCGCCGTCAGCAGTAGGAATCCACTTACACCACAATCCGGGCTGAGTCTTCGGCGGGCGGTTGTAATTAACAACAGAAACTTCGGAGTCTTCATCCCATTTTTCATTCACAAAATAGCAGCCCTCTTCGCCCACAGGTAAACCCACCGCTGTTCTCGCCGGATCGGGAATACTTTGCAAAATCGCCGAATTTCGCTTCATCCGTCGAGTTCGAGAAAACTCTAATAAGTAAATAGCTTCGCTGTCTAATAACCGTTTGTTTAAATGAAATATTCCGTCAAATGTTGTAGTGTATCCCATGATTTCTACCTATTATAAATGTATGCTTTTTTTGTTTTAAAGACAGTTTATTGTTTGTGGAACGGGCTTCTAGCCCGTTGCTAATCTTGGCACAAAATGTAAGTTTAATCTCGTATGTTCAAATATTATAAAGAACGGGCTCTCCGGCCCGTTCCACAAGAATATTGATTTTTTTGGGTAACGGATTGCAACCCTATTTAGTCTTGTCCAAACTCCGCGACTCCAACCAAATAGGAATTGCAATCCAAGCAACTGCTAACAGCAAAGCAAATACCGCAAATTGAGCAGCCCAAGCTACCAATTTCTCTAAAGACACAACTTGTCCCAAGAAGTAGGATAAACTCACCATTACAGATGCCCAGCTTGCAGCACCCAGAACATTGAACAGCGAAAATTTCCAAAAAGGCATTTCGGCAATACCCGCTAGGGGGCTGGCAAAAATTCGCAGCAGTGCGATGAAACGACCCAAAAATACGGCTTTAGCTGCATTTTTGCTAAACTGTTCTTTTAAGTCAAACAGTTGTTCTTCTCGAAAGCGGAAAAATTGTCCCAGCTTCAGCAGGAGTGGCCAGCCGCCGTACCTGCCGATCGCATAACCCAAATTTCCCCCCACAGTCGCACCCGCGATCGCACTGCCGAGCACAAACCAGTAATTCAGTTCCCCACTGCCAGCTAAAAACCCGCCAGCAATCGTAATAGTCTCGCCTGGAAGAGGAACTCCCAGATTTTCCAGCAAAATTCCCAGAAATACTGCCCAGTAGCCGTAATCGCGCGCAAACTGCTGAATAGTCTCTAACGATAAAAACTCAAAAGACATTCGATACTGCCTTCGTAAACTTTTGCAAAGCTCAATACATTTATATATTGGCTCGATTCAGCCAATAGTGCAATCTTTCGCTGTGATGAAAAACACACTGTTGTCGCGATCGCTGGCCCCACTAAAAATTAGGCTTTCAGGCATACTAGAGGAATAGAGAATTGTTGCGGTTGCGTTCCGCGCGATCGCCAGCCAGTTTCCTACTAAATTTATCACGACGGCTCTCCCCACGGATTCCCACAAGGGCGAGCGGGCATCCTAAAACATACGCGGAAATCCCCTGAGTCTCTCAAGAGAGTCAGCAACTAAACTAACTTATTCATACTTTACGATCGTAGGATAACTGCTATGGAATTTCCCAACTTCAACCAACCCATCGTCCTTCAACCTCACAACTGCCTCGACTCCCAAGCCGGCAGCCTCCTCCAGCAACAGCTAGCCGAGATTGTGCCCGATCGCCACAAACTCTGGGTAATAGACATGGCCGCCGTAGATTTCATCGACAGTTCCGGGCTGTGTGCCTTAGTCGGCGGACTCAACGCCGCCCGCCACCGGGGATGCCGCCTCGTCATCTGCAACCTCTCAGCAACAGTCAGGCTAATATTTGAAATTACTCAACTCGACCAACTCTTTGAAATCTTCGACAGTTTCGAGCAAGTTATCTCCACTGAAACTCCGGCTTTAGTTGCCTGATTAAAATTAGCTGCCCAGTTCAAATCTCAAGTTTCCAATAGACTTCAAGCAACCGCAGAGCTAATTTCAATATCATAAATAGGTTGATTTGTCAAGCAATACCAATGACAAACAAATAAATCCGGCACTTGAACGCCGACAGAAGCGATCGCAGGTGCAGCCGGAAAAGGCCAAAGTCGATCGAAACAAATCCTTTCCCCTACAAACCCGAACTGCATCAAATAAGTCGCTGGCGGCGCATTTAAAAGATTCAGCAAGCGGTAAGCCAACTCATACAACTGCTGTCGCCAAACATCCGACAAATGCACCGGTTGAGAGTAACTCAACTCGCCAGACTGCTTAGAAGGTTCCCCACCAATCACCTCAGCATAGAGTGGGCCCTTTGCCGTCAACACCACAGGCAGCCAAAAATTGCCACCGCCGACGGGAAAAAGCAACTCCTGGGACACTCGATCGCGCGCCGCCGAAACATTGCTACAAAATCGAAACACATCTTGAGCAGGAAAAACCAGAGTTTCGGGTACATCCAGCGTCAAAGGACAAAAGATCGCCCCACCCGGAGCGATCGCGCCAGAATGGAGTTCAGAAACCCCACAGATATTGACTTCAGTTAAAGGATCAGATTGAGCGATCGCCGCCTTGAGACTTGCGGCCGGATCTTTCTCACCACCCGCGACAATCAAAACCTTAGACATTGCCAAAGCTCGGCATTTGAATTCCCCGATCGTCCTCAGCATCGACGCTCGGCAGATCCAAGCCCTTAGCCTTGCGGCTCCGCACCGCGAGACGGTAAGTTACGCTTTGCAACTCAGTGTGCAACTGGCGGTTTTCCTTTTGCAATTGCTCCAACTTTTCCTTAATCGGATCGAGCCGCTCGGCAAACTTCTGGCGGTAAACCCCCGGCAATTCCTGAACCACCTGTTCTAGCATCCGAGAGCGATCCGTCAATTCTTGCACCGACTGTCGCAGTTGGTAAACCTCAGCATCCCGCTCTGCGATTTGTTCCTGATAAAAACTCACCTGTTCTTCAACAGCTTGGAGTTGTTCCCGCATTGCCTGCATTTGAGCTTGGTGGCGATCGGAAACTTCCGGCGCCGGCACAAAATTAGAATTGCCCTTCACCAGCCTGAAAAGTTCTTGAGACAACTGCTGCACCAATTGGTCGCGCATTTGCAGCTCTTCGGTGAGACGAGATACCTCTGATTGCAGTTCTTTTGAGCTTACAAGTTTAGTTTGATTCATAAAAATGCTCCTCGGTAAGTGGGAAAATCAGAGGCTTGAGCCCTGAGAGGTAAACGACACGGGCGGTTTCAATATATTCGACGGAGTTTATCCTGAGCGAAGCCGAAGGGCGAGCGTGACCACAGGCTTGAATCCGCTTTCCCCTCCGGCGAGGGGTAGAGGGGTATAATTACCCCTCTGTGGAGATATGGTTATCTCCGGCTCCCTTTCGGGGTAATGTTCGCTTCGCCAATGTTATAAGAGCTTGTTAAGCTTGCAGCACTGCCTCAGTGACCTTAAGGCTGTTTAACTACAAGCGACAGATCGGAAAACTAGCGTCGCATTCAAGGAGTGTCATGACCCAAATAACGTAGACCTCTAAAGTCTTAGGCTGGTCAGTACAGCTTGCTCAATCAGTCGCGACCAAGCTCAGTCCCTTTAGGGCTGGGTTACTGACAATGACTCTCAGCTTTTACGATTGAATATAGTATATATCTGCTCTTTAGGATATCTTTCCATTAGCACAGAGGCAAGAGGCACTTGGCAATTTTTGAGCTGGTTGCGAGAGTTTGATGCTCGATCTTTACCACAACCCAGGCGATGGATCAACCGTTCGAGAGATCAACGCTCAACTCCAATCTCATTAATCACAGCCGAAAGCACTTTGCCAGCTTCGTCCACGGTGCTGCCAAAACAGATAATGCCGTCCTCGTGACCGGCCATGGCCAGAATTTTGCGATCGGCCAAATTCTCCTCCTCAAAAAGTCTAAACATTTCTAAGGCCATCTGGGGAGTGCCGTAAGGTATTTCTTTTCTAGTAGTAGGAATCTTAAACAGCAGTTGCTGCCATAGCTTAGGATTGTGGACGTGAATAATCCCGCCCACCTCCTCTCTCTGAAGGTACAGGGCCCCGTGAGTCAGGGACTCCGACGAAGCTTGTACGGGGCCCCGGCAGCCGAGGAAATTTTGTTCTAAGTTAAATTCGGTAACAGTACAGTAAAATTCTGGTCCCAGAGTTTTCAAGTGTGCAGTCTGGGTTCCCGAAATCACGAATTGGCCTGAATTGCCGAGTCTGACGCTGACGTTGCCAAACCCTATGCCATTTTCGTAGACGCCAATTAATCCCCAAGCGTGGAGCCGATCGCGCCAGTCCATCAAATCTGCTATGTTCCGGGCAGCTACAGGGTCTGCTTCTTCCCAGTCACAGCGGTACTTAACGACTCCTTCATCCATTTTTTTGTTTGATCAGACACGACTCTGACACGACAGACATGGCCCAAGCTGAGACTTAATCGAAGTTATCAAGAAGTTGTCAAACAGCTTTTTTTGCCTGCTGCCTTATGTCTCGGTGCATAAGTGCCTTAACTAATCTACATTCCAGTGTCGCCGTAATTAGCGACCGACATTAGCAAAAAGTAAGCTAGGAAAGAAGAACCAATTATTTCCAAAATCATGATTTAGCCTCTCGGTTATTACAAAAGTTCAATGTGAAAATGTACCCTTTCAGTCGGGGAGTTTGATTCTAGGCTTTTGCCCGATCGAGTTTCTGATGTGAAACTACATAACATCCCTGAATCGCTTATTGTTCTATACTACAGCATTTCTACTGAGTTTACTTCTAACTTAAGAAATATTTAAGGATAAAGTACCCTTAATCCGGTAAGTCCGGTAAAAAGCAACCGTAGATTTACTTATTTTTTATAATTGTACATATATTTAAGCAAAAAGCAAGCGGAACACAAAAATTTTTTTTTAGCCAGTCTGGGACGAACTGGCACAATCTTCGGCTGCTCTACGTTAGTCAACACCTATGTCTATCGAGCAATTTTTAGCTCCGGGGCATCCTACAACCTTAGAAACCGGGTTGAGCGTAATATCATGTCGGGTAAAATCACCGCAACGCCAGCTCGCGTCGGCGGGTTCACCAAAATCTGTAGTATTAGTATAAGTTATAGATCCCCTAAACCCGCGCCTACCTAGAGGGGGATAGTCGATCGACCGAACCTGATATAAGTCCTATTAAGAAAAAAACAAGCCGATCGAGCAGTGAGGGCCCGATCGGCTAAATTTTTCTGTGAAGCGCGATCGCCCCAGCCCTTTAAATGTGGAAGTGATACAAGATGCTGCCGTCGTCTTTAATTTCGCAATTGGCATTAAAGACTTCAGCTTGTTGGTTCAAAAAACGCTGAGCCACATCCGGCGACAGCCGCGTCTCCATCGCAAACCGCACCAGAGTGATTTCGCCCCGGCCTTCTTTGATCAGTCGGTACAAAGCACTTTGGAGCCTTTCGCTCTCTTCTCGTTGAAAAGCTGCTTTGTACCTCCAATCCGCCACCGAAGGAATCAAACCGCGGCTGACCAAAATCGCCAACAGCAAGCCAATTCCCAAAATCAGAGGCACTGTCGGATCGCTCGTGGGCGTCGCCACAATTTGTGGCACTGTAGCAGCGGCCAAACTGCTAACCATTTCTTTTTCCGACGCTTGCGTATCCGCCATTGCAAGCTGAGTTTTGTTGTAAAAGTCTTGCTGAAGCTTCATTTGCTGCAACAGGCGAGCGCGCTCTCTTTCGTATTGGTCGAGTTTTTGCTGAGCTTGTTTCAGGTCTTGAGTGACTTGTGCCAAGCGTTGGTTGAGCGACTGATTGACTGATTGCCACCGATATCGGTTAATCAGGCGGCTTTTTTCAACCATGCCCTTCATCAACATATCCGCCGTTTGGATTGCTTGCTGCTGATCGAGCGAGCGATACCCAACCACAATTTCTAGGGGTTGTTCCGCCTTAGAAATCTTGACACTAGCATTTTGTCGAACTTGCTGGGGCGAGAGCTTAACTGCATCTGCCACTGCTTTGACAACATTATCTGCTAGGAGAACCTCCGGGGTGAGTTGCTCTCCCTGCTTGAGAATTGTCGTGCCCGTGGTCGAAAATTTGACGGGCGGATTATTAGAAGTGAGAGTGCCTTGAGCCATGAATCCGGGGGGCGGGGCGAGGCGGTAGGCCAGGGCGCCTGAAATACCCATAATTACAGCAAAACTGCCTAGGGCAATCCATCTGTATTGATTTGCTGAAGATCTAAAACGTAAATTTCCCATTTTGATAGTCAAGTCATAACATTCGCTTGCCGCAGCTACTGCCAAACGCCAGAGCGATCGTTTCTTTCTGGTTAGTCCAATTGACTGCTGAAAATTTTCTCAGTTTGTACCTAAAAGCTATTAGCTTTTGAGAGTTGTCAATATTCATGAGCCCAAAAAACCGATCGCGCTTTTATTTGATCCGAGCTATAACTTCAGTTTTTGTCCTTAATAATTAATCTGTAACAAGGCTTCTGGAAGTCTACTGGCCTCAGACTAGCACTCAGGCGTGCGAGAGCCTCGCCTCCCCGTGTTTGTTGACATTCAAAACTGTCTCCTTTTCACCCTTGGCAATCCTCCAATTATCTTACGTCTTGGCGTCTTGCGGACGCGGTTGAAGAATAAAAAAAACCTTAAATACTGTGCCTAAAAACTTAACAAGCAAGAATTATACCATGCAGTTAAGAGTTTGCTGCATATTAAAAAAAATTGTGGATCGGGCCGCGAGACCAGATCCACATATTCACATAACAATTATGGTTCGATCGGTTGATGGTTCGATCGAGCTCACAAGGGCAAATGTTCAGAAGCCGATCGGCAAAATAAGACCCTCGCGGGCCATGACAGCCTTCGGAAAAGCGATTTGCACGTCTTCGGCGATGCGATCGAGAAAATCGTCTGTATGAGCCGGATCGTGGTGAAAAATCACCACTCGTTTCACGCGGGCCTCCTTAGCCATTCTCACCGCTTCCTGCCAAGTCGAGTGTCCCCAACCCACCTTCGGAGACTTGGGGTTGTGATATTCCTCGTCTGTGTACATCGCATCATAAATCAGCACATCAGCGTCGAGGGCTAAATTGTAGACATTCTCATCTAGCCGATCGGGAAAATGTTCAGTATCCGAACAGTAAACAACAGATCGTCCCTGCCAAGTCACCCGATATCCCATAGCAGTATTGGGGTGATTCAGAGAACCCGTCCTAATCTCAATATCGTCCAGCATCATCGTCTGGTTGTGATTGAGTTCGTAGAAATTCAAATCTGCCTGCAAACCCATCAGCGGTATCGGCGAATTCGAGTGGAGCACCCGTTCGACGAAGTGCCTTTTCATGCAATCTCCATCCGGCGGAGTCGCCCCGTAAATATCAAAGCTATTGCCGCGGATAAAAGCTGGGGCGAACAGCGGGAACCCTTGAATGTGATCCCAGTGATAGTGAGTAAAAAACATATAAGCTTGCACAGGCATTTCTTGCACCAACTGGTCTCCCAGCATCCGCAAGCCTGTTCCGCCGTCAAAAATCAAGCGTTTGCCAGCGACGCGCATTTCCAAACAAGAAGTATTGCCGCCGTAGCGAACAGTTTCCTGTCCGGGTGTCGGAACACTGCCCCGCACGCCCCAAAACTGTACTACAAAATCATCTATACCTTTTATTGATTCGGAGGGTTGAGGGCAATCAACGGGAGTTGCCGCTACTGAGGACAAGCTGATTTCCATTTTAAAATTCAGGCTTTAAGGTTCCACATTGTCCGTGATGGCGCAGCAGATGATCGCACAACACTAAAGCTACCATCGCTTCCACCATTGGCACAGCTCTTGGCAAAACACAAGGGTCATGCCGTCCCTTGGCAGCCAGCAGCGTTTCTTCGCCTTCTCGGGTAACTGTGCGCTGCTGCTGGCGAATTGTCGCAGTCGGCTTGAATGCCGCCCGCAAAATGATATTTTCGCCGTTAGCAATGCCACCCTGAATTCCGCCAGAGCGATTCGTCACTGTACGAATTACACCCTTATCATCAGTATAGTATTCATCATTATGTTCGCTGCCCTTGAGCAGAGTCCCGGCAAACCCCGAACCAATTTCAAAGCCTTTGCTGGCGGGCAAGGACATGATGGCTTTGGCCAAGTCGGCTTCGAGTTTGTCGAATACGGGCATTCCCAGCCCTTTGGGTACGTTGCGGGCGACGCATTCGACTACACCGCCGATCGAATCTCCACTGTCGCGAACTTTTTCGATCAGTTCAATCATCCTTTCGGCACATTCGGCATCTGGACAGCGGACGATATTGCTTTCTACTTGTTCTAAGGTAACAGTGTCCGGGTCGGCTACACATTCTAAGTCAAAAATGCGTTTGACGTAGCCGACTATTTCGACTCCTGCTGCTTGTTTGAGAATTTTTTTAGCGATCGCCCCTGCTGCTACTCTACCTATAGTTTCCCTCGCCGAACTTCTGCCTCCGCCTTCCCAGTTACGAATTCCGTATTTTGCGTCGTAGGTAGCATCAGCGTGAGAAGGGCGGTAGGTTGTCGCCATTTCTGCGTAGTCTTGGGGGCGAGTATTTTGATTGCGGACTAAAATTGCGATCGGCGTTCCCAGAGTTTTGCCTTCAAACACCCCCGACAGAATTTCGCAGGTATCTGCTTCTTTGCGGGGCGTAGTAATTTTGCTTTGGCCAGGGCGGCGGCGATCGAGTTCGGCTTGAATTTCCGATGCGTCGATCGACACCAGGGGCGGGCAACCGTCAATTACTACTCCGACACCGCCGCCGTGAGATTCCCCAAATGTCGATATCCGAAATAAATGCCCAAAGGTATTGCCCATTATGCTTTGCCCTGAAACTTGATAATTTTTAGCTTAAATGGAATAGAGATTTACTGTATTTATGAAAAATATACCATTGACGAGTAGGCGACCGGCGATCGCCCCACAGCATCACTCCCTTCCCACCCCTAGAAGAATATCTACCAGGGAGAGAGGGAGAGACAGAGAATAGGAGATATCTGGAAACACACTTAAATTCATCCGTGTATCCGTGTCCGAATCCGTGTTGTGCCTTCCTTCTTCTTTAGTCTTCGTGTTCTTCAAAAGGATCTCTCAATTCCTTAGCGGGAGGGCCGAAAGCCGTGTAGATCGAGAAACCGGTGATAGCCACCAGACACACGCCCAGTGAAATGCCAAGAACTGCTGCAGGTTCCATATTTTTGATCGATTATGAGTGCTCCACTCTATAATATTACAAAAAATAACAATCCGTCTGAAAGTCTCGTGATTTTAGGCGCTGTACGGTATGGCAGCCAACCCCCACTCCCCGTTTTCCGAGTCCCCCGGCAGCATTTCTGAGAAATTGCGATCGCAATTAGCGGTAGAAATATGTCAAACTTTTCTGTAGAGATTCATTGCAGGTGACTTATGGCACAACGGACTTGGTTAGGAGATATACTCAAACCCCTTAACTCGGAATACGGCAAGGTAGCCCCCGGCTGGGGAACCACGCTATTGATGAGCGTGTTCATTGGACTGTTTTTCGTGTTCTTGTTGATTATTTTGCAAATCTACAACTCTTCACTGATTCTGGAGAGTGTGGATATGGATTGGTCGAGTCTCGGCCGCTAAAAATTGATCGCAAAACAGTAAGGCTAAAAGTAAAAGCTGAGGGTTGAGGAGAAAGGGCAAAAGCTAAGTTTTCCCGTTTTTCCTTACCCTTTCCGATTACTTTTGCCATAAATAAACAAGAAGTAACTAAACAAATTGCAGGAGAAAAACCATGAATATTTTTGGCATTGGTTTGCCGGAAATGGCAGTTATTTTTACGATCGCCCTATTGGTGTTTGGTCCGAAAAAATTACCTGAAATCGGCCGGAGTATGGGGAAGGCAATTCGGGGCTTTCAAGACGCTTCGCGGGATTTTGAGTCGGAATTCACGCGGGAAGCTAAGCAGTTAGAAGAAGCAGTAGCAACTAGCCGCAAACCGGAAACTGAAAAACTCACGGCGGCTACTCCCAAGGAAGATAGCACAGACATTTAAATGAACAACACTCAGAAGTCGGAAACACCAGCGGAGTTAGTGATTCCCCAGCTAATAGTTGGCTTGGGAAATCCCGAACCTAAATACGATCGCACCCGACACAACATAGGCTTTAATGCTGTCGATGCCTTGGCTAAATCTTGGCAGATTTCGCTGTCGGAAAATCGCAAATTTCAAGGCATATTTGGCGAGGGAAACCGGCCGCGGGGACAGAAAATCCGTTTGCTGAAACCGCTTACTTACATGAATCTGTCGGGTCAAGCGATTCGGGCGGCGACGGATTGGTACAAAATACCTGCGGAATCGGTATTAATAGTATACGATGATATGGATTTGCCGATCGGGAAATTGAGAATGCGGCTTGCCGGTTCTGCCGGCGGACACAACGGCATGAAATCGACAATTTCTCATTTGGGCACAGACAAATTTCCCCGCTTGCGGATTGGCATCGGCAAACCTCAAAACGATGCTGCTAAAAATGAGAAAGATACGATTTCCTTCGTTTTAGGAAAATTTTCCTCAGAGGAAAGTCAGTTAGTAGAGAAAGTGCTTAAACTGGTTGTAGAAGCTGTGGAACTAAGCCTGCACCAAGGAGTAGAAAAAGCCATGAGCCTTTACAATAGTCGCACAATTGCAGAAACAAACGCGGAAACAAAAAGGTGAGTTCGAGACGTTTGCCTGAAACAACTGCATATGTCCGGGTTACTGGTCAATCTTGGCAAAAAGGCACGATTGAGGGTGAAGTGACTGCCGGCAATTTTGAGTGGCAGTTTCAGTGGCGTTTCACGTCAGAAAAAACACTGATACTTGAGCCTTCTCAGGGTAGGGCATTGATTCAGGAACCGCTGCACCGTTTTCTGGAAAAATGGGATTATCAATTAGAACCAGGTGGCGATTATTCGTTTACGGTTCGGGCTGAGTTTTAAAATCTTGGTAATGGGAAATGGGGAAAAGGCAATGGGGAATAAAAACTTCCTCTAGTAAAATATCCCGATGCCAGTCATTCTTTAATTAATTATGGGGAATTGCTGTAATGGGAAATTGCGAAACGGTAATCGGGAAGGCAAACTTTCTCTAGTAGTATCTCCCGATTCCAGTAATTCTTTAATTAAAGCAGGTGGCGTCCCTTCTCGGTAAGGCCCGCAATAATACATTGTCAAAACAGCTTTGTAAGCCCAGTGATTGGAAGGTACATCGGTAAAAGGATTTGGCAGGGTTTCAGCCCGATTCTGCACGCAAGCATTGAGAATTTGTTCTCGCATTGACTGCACTTGACCTAAAGAATTATTGGGCTTTATTGGTGCAGGATTTTGCGCCTGTGCGGGAGATGAACAACAGGCACTAACTAGCAGTATAATTGTGGAAACGATTCTGAGTTTAAGCATCTAATTTCCTCTTGTGCGACAATATATCCTAACTTCCACTGCATTCCCTGAAAACTATGCTGGGTCGTACCCTCCGCAATCATTATCAAATTATCAAATTCTTGGGGAAAGGCGGTTTTGGGCACACGTACCTAGCCAAAGATTTAGACTTACCCGGACATCCCCAGTGCGTTGTCAAACATCTTAAACCGCAAAACGCTGACCCTGACCTTTTGCTGATTGCCAGACGCTTATTCGACGCAGAAGCACAAACTCTGTATAAATTGGGTAAGCTACACGACCAAATCCCCAAGCTTTCCGCCCACTTCGAGGAAAATGGGGAATTTTATTTGGTGCAAGATTTTATCGCCGGACACGACCTTACGAAAGAACTGATTCCAGGTAAAAAATTAAGCGAATCATATACTATTAAATTATTGCACGATATCTTAGAAGTTTTAGCAATTGTTCATCAGCAAAAGGTGATTCATCGCGATCTTAAACCTGATAATTTAATGCGTCGCCAAGATGGTAAAATTATCTTGATTGATTTCGGGGCTGTCAAGGAAATTAGCGCAATGGTTGTTAATGCTCAAGGGCAAACTAGCTTAACTATTGCAATTGGTACTGCTGGTTATATGCCGAGCGAACAAGCGAAGGGCAAACCTAAACTGTGTAGCGATATTTATGCAGTGGGGATGATTGGGATTCAAGCATTGACTGGTCAACATCCTCATACCTTAGCAGAAGATCCGCAGACGGGAGAAGTTATTTGGCGAAATCGGGCGCAAGTTAGTAATAATTTAGCAAATGTGTTAGATAAAATGGTGCGCGACAATTTCAGTCAGCGTTATCAAAATGCAGAGGAAGCATTGCAAGCAATTTTATCTTTGTCGCGGTCTTTCCCGCCACCACCGCCACCACCACCGCCACCGACACGAACGGTGTATCAAAGTTTGGGGAACAAATCGCCTCAACCTGTAAAAGTATTGTCAAATTCCCTAAAAACAGTTCAATTTGAAACGGTGACAGTGAATTCAAAGGGGCAAATCATCAAGCGCAGCCAAAGTCAAGCACAGGTTTTTACAGAAACTATCGCCAATGGCGTTACTTTAGAAATGGTTTCTATCCCCAAAGGCAAATTCAAAATGGGTGCACCTGCAAGTGAAGCAGAAAGCGATGACTATGAAAGACCTCAACATCAGGTGACAATCAAACCGTTTCTGATGGGGAAATACCCGATTAATCAAGCACAGTGGGCAGCAGTAGCTAAATTGCCCAAAATTCAGTATTACCTTAAACCCGACCCTTCTCACTTCAAGGGTAAAAACCTGCCTGTAGAAAACGTTTCTTGGAATGATGCTGTTGAATTTTGTGTGAGATTGTCTCAGAAGACGGGTAGAAGCTATCGCCTTCCTAGTGAGGCGGAATGGGAATATGCTTGTCGGGCTGGGACAACTACTCCATTTCATTTTGGGGACACAGTTACCCCGGATTTAGTTAATTATCGTGGCAATAATTCCTACGGTTCTGCACCGAAGGGAATCTATCGTGAAACAACAACTGCTGTGGGTAGTTTTCCACCCAATAGCTTTGGACTTTATGATATGCACGGGAATGTCTGGGAATGGTGTCAAGATATTTACCACGATAATTATAACGGTGCGCCGAATGATGGAAGTGCCTGGGAAAGTGGTGGAGATAGTAATTACCCGGTGCTGCGTGGTGGCTCCTGGCTCAACTATGCGGTCAATTGCCGTAGTGCCAATCGTGGCTACAACTCGTCGGATCTCAGGTGGAGGAGCTGGGGTTTTCGCGTAGCGGTTGCTTCGGTTTCTTCGTCGTCCTAGTTTTCCCCGCGAGGACTCTTCTTTGCTATTTTGCCCTTTTGCTCTTTACTCTTTTTTCTTTTTCACTTTTTTGGTGACCTCTGGTGACTCGATTTTTTTTTGCACTCGTGGATGCACTCCCGACAAAGAAACCGGGTTTTTTACTTAATCTGTGGAGTACAGCGAAGGATATCCTCAAAAAACCCGGTTTCTGGGCACCTGTGCGTAAGTTCTGTTTGGGAAAATCACTGTCATTGTGTCAATGCTTTCTGTATAGACAAGTCTGCTGAAATAGTCTGGTTTATTTACGGAGGAGTTGGTGCTGATTTAGGATGGGTTCCAGCGTAGTAAACTATTTTTTTTTCAGATTCACCGCCGAACAGATTATAATTAGAAATATTGATTTTTCTCACGAATAGTCGCATAGGAGATTTACAAAATGAATAACCTATTAGCAGAAACTTTTGCCACCGTCTCTCAACTACCCGAAGCAGAACAAAATGCCATAGCATCCTTAATCTTACAAAAGATATCAGCACCCAGAGTCGCGCCTTTCCTCATTTCCCAATCAGACATTGAAACCCTAGAAAAATTATACATTTTCCGAGACAAAACAGAAGTTATTGAATTTATTAACAAATATCCGTTTTTACTTCCCGTTGTGCTAGAAGCACCCGTTCAGATTAGCAATTATTTTCCCGAACAAAAACTATTACTTCAAGTCATCAATGACCCCGAAATCCCTAACTATGTTCATCTGGTTCTCTCAATCATCTTGACAGACCTCGATCCCGATGAAGCAATGGATAGAGAAGACGAATTGCGTAAAAATTGGTCTAGGGAATTATCCCATGAAATTCGGGAGCATTTTTATACGATTTTGGAATATACTGATGAGTTTTGATTGGTCGCAATACCTAAATTTAGCAAAAGAACTTGCTGGTCAAGCAACTATTCCTGCTGAACAGGAGGCGCGATTGAGGGATGCTATCAGTCGTTCCTATTATGCTGCTTTTATCTTAGCGCGGAACTATTTGCGAGATAAACAAGGTCATTCCCTGCCAAAAACTAGCGATATTCACCGCTATGTTTGGCAAGAATTTGATATTAATCCTGACTCAAGATATCAATTAATCGCCGATAATTTAGCAGTGTTGCGCCGATATCGAAATCAAGCAGACTATGACGATAATTTTCCCTTATTATCTGCGATTGCTACTATTGCGCTCAAGCGTTCTCAAGAAATAATTTATAACCTAAATAATCTCTAAATATCAATTTAATCTGATAATGCTTTTTTGCTGGAGTCGGGTTTGTTGCTGGATAAGCCGGTGGAGTCATGGATCAAAATTTGGTGGATAAATCGGCTCAAACTCCAACGCTAAAAGTTGAAATAGCCTGGTTTATTTACGGAGGAGTTGGTGCTGATTTAGGATGGGTTCCCGCGTAATAAACAAGCACCTTGCGTTTGTGTTCATCCGGTACATAAAATACTCTGTCTGAACTTGTTACTTCATATTCCCACGCACCTTGATAAAGTTTGCCTTTTAACGGAAAAACTCTCCTCGGTTTTCTCACCATCGGGCTAGTACATAAATCTTGATAGCAGCGACGAGCATTTTCAGGGACACGTAACAATAAAGCTTCCCAATCCCGGTTAACCCGTCGGTTTTTTGCTACTACTAACCAGGGCGATTCAGGCAATTGCGCGATAATTTCGGCTGCATTTTCTTGAGTAGATAGGGATGTTCGGGGTGCTGTAAGTGCTTCTTCAGGCGGGATTACCAACTCGGAAAGCACGGGTACAGGTGCGGAAAGTTCTTCAGAGGAAACCCCGCTTTCTGAATCGTCTGGAGTGGGTGGAGTGTGCGTCATACCTGAGTCGATTCAGTAGTGCTTTCTATTTGAGGTGGTGTCAGCAAAACTTCGTCAATTTCATCGCTGAAAGCTGCTGCGAGTTCCGGGCTAGAAATTGCTTTAGCGCTTTCATGCCATTCATGAATTACAATCTCAATCTGATTCCACGCGCCCGATTCCGACTCAGCAAGTCGGTAAGCTTTTTCTAATTCAGCAATCAATTCGCTGAGTTCATCTGAGTCAAATGCTGTCAGCCAGTGATAGGGATTTTCTGAACTAATCGCTTCTCCCAATCGCAGCCGGTAAGCAGCGGCAGTCACTTCAAATACAGTCAAAGAAAGCGTCGCAGCTTTGACCCACAACGTCATCTCTTCCCGGCGCAGTAAAGCAAAATGCTGGTCGTTGCGAGTGATAGTGACAGGGTGCTCCATCGCCAAATCTAGAACTCGATTCGGTTGCTGGTTCAATTCTGTTGCGGTAATTAATTCATCGCCGTAAACAAAGCGCGAAGATTCACTTAGCATGGTTTTTGCGTCTGTATGAGTTCAGTATAACACAATTAACATCAATAATAAATGATTTGGGTTAGCGATAGCAAGGCTGATGCACTTAAAGAGCTATTCTGATAAGTTAAGGTTAGTGGCAAGTAAGGCAATGTACTTAATGCACCCAGTTGCGGAGCGATTTCAGTAAACGTAAATCTGACTTTATCAACCATAATTTACTGCTTTTTAATCTGATCAAGCCTTTGCTAAAACAGCAGCAGATTCAAAATAGTTGTAGGAGTTTGTGCTAGATAGTTTGCTTTAATTTTCTAGGAAAATTATGTGTGATTATTGGAGTAATTTCGATTGGATAAAATGCAGTAGTAAAAGTTTGTCAGCGTGAGGCAAATGCTTCAGGTGTGGTAGAAGTTCAGCAAGCTGCATAAAAATTTCCCAAGGTTGGTTGTAGAGTAGAGGAATCGGCGGTTGAAACCGCGTCTAGACAAACGATGTCCCTCTCTAAGAGACTAAAGAATAAAGGCTAAAAATTTGGGAAGAAGGACTAAAGTCCTGACTGCGAACCTTTTGAACGTTCGGACATCTGCCGCATTCCCACAGCCAATACGCTCAAAAACAACAGCCCGATCGCCCCAGCTAGCGGATTGCCGTTAACTCCTGTCACCCAGTCGGGAACAGATGCCGAATATCGCACTAACTGCCCGATGTTAATCATGTAATATCCCCAGACTAAACCTGCATGAAGCCCGATCGACAAACCGAGGCGATTTTGGCGCGATCGTTTTCCCCAAACCAGAATCAAACCCAGCAACAACAACCCCGGAAACTGCGGCCAACTCTCCAGCATTGCCGCGACAGGTTTGATAAAATGAGATAGGGCAAACACCAGGCTATTCACCCACAGAGATATTTTATAATTGTAATCCCGCTGCAACTCGTCCAGCAACCAACCACGGAATACCAACTCCTCCGCAAAACCGACTCCAAGGGCGCTTAACAGCCCTTCTGCGATGATTCTCGGCAAATTATCAGAATTTTGCCACGCGACTAAGCCGAACAGCCCTTGCACCGCAAATAAGCTGAAAGTGAGCAAAAGTCCGATCGCCAATCCGATTAAAAGCTCAAAACCGTTTTTTCGCGTATTGATTAAACCGTAACTTTTGAGTAATTGGGTTTGTCCGTAAACCTTTTTTCCCCAGATCCGCACCAAAAAGAGAAACTCTGTAAACAACAGCGCCATAGTGAGAATAGTTGCAAGGTTGCTATCTTTAACTAACAAGTAAATTGGTGCTGCTAGGGGCAACCAGATTGCTAGCAAAATTAATATAAAAATTATCACACGTAAAAGAAATGGATAACTGGCTATTATTTGGAGGCGGTTAATCATTGTTGTAAATGAGTTGAAATTGGGTAAATCGGCTTATTGGTCTGTCGGACTGTCCGACAGGGGTTAAAAACCCCTGTCTCATAGCGAAAGTCCTCTCAAAGAGGACTGAAATTTATCACAATCTAATTTAGGTTGGCAGTCGGTTTTAACTCACATCTTGCACCATTCTCAATTACTTGTTTAGGAACAGGCAAGATGCCTGTTCCACAAGAAGACTCATTCTTTGTGGAACGGGCATCTTGCCAGTTCTTGACAAGGGTGCAAGATATCAGTTTTAACCGACTTTTGCTATAAGACGGGGATTTAAATCCCCGGCGGGCTTGCGGGTGAATGCGAGAACTTTTGGCTGAGTCAGGCTTGAGTAAATCCGAGAGTTAGAATTTGGTAAATCCGAGAGTCAGGCTTGAGTAAATCCGAGAGTTAGAGTTGGATAAATCCGAGAGAATGTACAAAGCAGACGGAAAAAGCTAGAATGGCATCGTATCGGTTGAAACTTTAAATGAAGCAAAGCTATAACATAAGGTAACAATGACTGAAGCCTCGGATTTTTCAAATGTCGATCGCGAATTAGATGACACCATTTTAAGCTTCGCAGACATTCAGGCAGAACTCAACCTGCGCCACGCTAAAGATGCTCTGCGAGATATAGTAGAAAATCTCGACTTGACAGTTCAAGAGCGAACTGGACTAGAACCGGAAATTGGCGGGTTGGAGAAAATGCTCGACAAGCTAGAGCGCGCTTGCGTGCAAATAGCTGTGTTTGGGATGGTGGGAAGGGGAAAATCTTCGGTTTTGAACGCGCTGCTAGGTCAAAATGTGTTTGAAACTGGCCCGACTCACGGGGTGACTCGCACCACGACTATTGGCCAGTGGGATGTCGGAGAGGGAATTGATGAGAATTTGCCCGATGGCTTACGCCCCGCTACGCTACGACTTTCGCCAGTTATTTACCGTTTGTCGCAAGTAGAATTAATCGATACTCCGGGAATAGATGAAGTTGACGGCGAAACTCGCGAAATGTTGGCGCGTCGCGTTGCTCAACAAGCAGATTTGATTTTGTTTGTAGTTGCTGGCGACATTACAAAGGTGGAATACGCAGCACTTTCGCAGTTGCGGGAAGCCGGAAAACCGATGTTATTAGTGTTTAATAAAATTGACCAGTATCCTGATGCAGACAGGCTGGCAATTTATCATAAAATTCGAGACGATCGCGTGAGAGAATTGTTGTCTCCCGATGAAATTGTGATGGCGGCGGCTTCGCCTTTGACGGCGAGGGCGGTGCGCCGTCCCGACGGAAGTATGGGCGTGCAAATGACTCGCAGTTTGCCACAAGTGCAAGATTTAAAATTAAAGATTTTAGAGATTTTAGACCGAGAAGGCAAATCTTTGGTCGCGCTGAATACGATGCTCTGTGCGGGAGATATTAACGAGCAATTGGTGCAGCGAAAAATGGAAATTCGAGATAACGCGGCTAATCGAATTATCTGGAACGCGGTAATGACTAAAGCTGTGGCGATCGCACTTAATCCAATTACTGTAGTTGATATTCTTAGCGGTGCGGTAATTGATGTGGTGATGATATTAACTTTATCTAAAGTTTACGGCATTGCGATGACGGAAGCGGGCGCGGTGGAATTGCTGCAAAAGATTGCGATTAGTATGGGGGGAATTACGGCCGGTGAATTGTTGGCTAATTTTGGTTTGAGTTCTTTGAAAGGATTGTTGGGTTTGGCGACGCCGGCGACGGGGGGTTTGGCTTTAGGGCCTTATTTGTCTGTGGCGGTGACGCAAGCTGCGATCGCGGGGGTTTCTTCCTATGGTATCGGTCAAGTTACTAAGGCTTATTTGGCTAATGGTGCTTCTTGGGGAGATGATGGGCCAAAGGCTGTTGTGAGCAAGATTTTGTCTTCTTTGGATGAGGATTCTATTTTAAATCGGATTAAGGAAGAGTTGCGGGCTAAGTTGGATTTGGGAAGTGTGGAAAAACAGAAATTGCAGTGAGAAGAAGGAAGGCACGACACTGATTTTGACACGGATACACGGATTAATTATCGACAGTGAGTAGTTATTTGTTAGTTGTTATTTGTGAGGAACTACCAATAACCAATGCCCGATGTCCAATGCCCGATGCCCAATGCCCAATGCCCGATGCCCGATGCCCGATGTCCAATGCCCGATGCCCGATGCCCGATGCCCGATGCCCAATTCCTAATATTATGTTATTAACCATCTCTACAACTCGCGTACCTGCTACAGATTTAGGTTATTTGCTGCACAAACATCCCGATCGCCATCAATCCTTTCCGATGACTTTCGGGCAAGCCAGCGTGTTTTATCCAGAGGCAAATGCAGAAAGGTGCACGGCGGCTTTACTCTTAGATGTCGATCCGGTTGCTTTGGTGCGGGGCAAGTCGAAATCGGGCGATCGCCCCCTCGAACAATACGTGAACGATCGCCCCTACGTTGCCTCTTCTTTTCTGTCTGTCGCCCTCGCCAAAGTCTTTAGTACAGCTCTATCCGGTCGCTGCAAAGACCGCCCAGAACTCGCAGAAACAGCAATTCCTTTGACAGTTAATCTGTCGGTTTTGCCCTGTCGCGGTGGCGAGAAGTTCCTGCGGCAAATGTTTGAGCCCCTGGGCTATCAAGTCGCAGCAAAACCCCTGATTCTTGACGAGCAATTTCCCGACTGGGGCGCGAGTCCTTACTTTTCTGTGGAACTGCAAAATACAGTTCGTTTGGCGGATTTGTTAAGCCATCTTTACGTGCTAATTCCCGTCTTGGATGACGACAAACATTATTGGGTGGGCGATGATGAAATCGAGAAGTTATTGCATCACGGCGAAGGTTGGTTGAACGCGCATCCCGCCCGCGAACAAATTGCCAACCGCTATCTGAAACGCCAGCGCCGTCTGACGCGAATTGCTGTGGCACAGTTAGCAGAAGAAGATAATATTGACCCTGAGTATCTCGAAGTTTCTCATCAGCAAGAAGAGGAAGTTTTAGAACAGCGAATTAGCTTGAATCAAGAGCGTTTGGAAGCTGTGACGGAGGTTTTAAAGCAAAGTGGTGCTAAGCGAGTGGTAGATTTGGGCTGCGGTGAGGGAAAACTGCTGAAACTGCTTTTGAAAGAAAACTCGATCGAACAAATTACAGGCGTCGATTTGTCCTTTCGGGCATTGGAAATTGCCAGGGAACGTTTGCAAATCGATCGATTGTCTCCCGCACAGCAATCTCGCATTCAACTAATTCAAAGTTCGCTGATTTATCGGGACAGCCGCTTGACTGGTTTTGATGCGGCGGCGGTAATTGAAGTGATCGAACATCTGGATTTAGAACGGTTAGCTGCTTTTGAGCGGGTTTTGTTTGAATTTATCCGACCCAAAAGTGCGATCGTCACAACTCCAAATATTGAATATAATGTTCGGTTTGAAAACTTGCCTGCGGGCAAATTTCGCCACCGGGATCACCGCTTTGAGTGGACAAGGGCCGAATTTCAAACTTGGGCAAATGGGGTTGCCGAACGGTTTGGCTGTCGGGTAGAGTTTCGTTGTGTGGGAACTGAAGATTTAGAAGTAGGTTCGCCTACGCAAATGGCAATATTCGCCCAGTGAAAATAATACCGACAGTCTGTTTGTGCTTACAATATAGTTAAACTTGGAAAAAAGCAGGCTTCCGCTATGAGTAAATCTATTCAAACCCAGATCGTTGAAATTGACAATTCTCAGGGCATTCGCATTCCCAAATCTTTGTTAGATCAAATTGGTATTAGCGAAGCAGTAGAAATCGAAGTTCACGGCGATCGGATCGTCATTCGTGCAGCCCAAAAACCGGGTGCCGATTGGTACGTCATTGGTTCAGCCCAAAAACCGCCTGCCGGTTGGATCGTCATTGGTGCAGCCCCAAAACCGCGTGCCGGCTGGGAGGAAGCGTTCGCAAAAATGGCAGAGCAACATGATGATGTCCTTCTTGATGATGTCACCACTACGGAGTGGGAGGAGCTTGAGTGGCAATGGTAGTCTATCGTTTTGATGTTTTTCGAGTTAAGCTTGATCCCACTGTTGGCAGTGAAATTCAGAAAACTAGACCTTGTTTGGTGATTTCACCAGATGAGATGAACAAGCGCATTGCCACTGTCATCATTGCTCCAATGACAACGAAGGGGCGACCATATCCCAGCCGCATAGATTGTCATTTTCAAGGCAAAGATGGGCAAATCGTCCTCGATCAAATTCGGACTGTTGACAAAAATCGATTAGATGAATATCTCGGTCAAATCAGCGCTGACGAACAAAAAGCAGTTTTAGATACTTTGGTACAGATGTTTGCTGAATAATATTATTAAATGAAAATCACGATTCCCGAACTATCCCTAGTCGTTCTCATCGGTGCATCCGGTTCCGGCAAATCCACCTTGGCGCGGCAGCATTTCCTACCTACAGAAATCATTTCATCGGATTACTGCCGCGGTCTGGTTTCCGACGACGAAAACAATCAAGCGGCCACCGCTGATGCTTTTGAAGTATTGCATTTAATCGCGGCTAAACGTCTGGCCGCAGGTAAGCTAACTGTGATTGATGCCACCAACCTTCAGCCGGAAAGCCGCAAACCTTTGTTGGAATTAGCCCGAAAATACCATTGCTTTTTGGTTGCTATTGTGCTAGATTTACCAGAAAAATTGTGTGCCGATCGCAATCAACAACGTGCAAACCGCAATTTCGGAAATCATGTAATTCGCCGCCATGTTCAGAATTTAAAGCGATCGCTCAAATCTCTAGATAGGGAAGGATTTCGCTACGTTTACGTCCTCCGTTCCCCAGAGGAAATCGACGCCGTAGAAGTCGAAAGACAACCGCTGTGGAACAATCGCAAAGGCGACTGCGGCCCTTTTGACATCATCGGTGATGTTCACGGATGCTGCGACGAATTGGAACAATTGCTGCAACACTTGGGCTATCAAATTATCGAAAAATCCAGCGAATCCGATTGGGGGAATTTTCCCACCTACGCGCACCCAGAAGGGCGTAAAGCCGTGTTTTTGGGAGATTTGGTCGATCGGGGCCCGCGCATTCTCGACACCCTCAAACTCGTGCGAAACATGGTACTCGCAGAAACAGCTTTATGCGTACCTGGAAACCACGACATCAAACTGCTGCGAAAACTCAACGGCAAAAATGTCAAAATCAACCACGGACTCGAACAAACCTTAGCAGAAATTGCCGCTTTACCGGATGAATTGCGCGAATCAGCAGTACGAGAAATTCGCCAATTTTTAGATAGTTTGATTGGGCATTACGTCCTCGATGGCGGAAAATTAGTCGTCGCCCACGCTGGGATGAAAGCTGAATTTCAGGGACGTGCATCGCGCCGCATTCGAGATTTCGCCTTGTACGGAGAAACAACTGGCGAAATCGATGAATTCGGCTTGCCCGTCCGCTACAATTGGGCCGCCGAATATCGAGGTCAGGCAGCGGTTGTTTACGGACACACCCCCGTTCCAGAAACAGAATGGTTGAACAATACTGTTGATATTGACACTGGCTGCGTTTTCGGAGGCAAACTAACAGCTTTGCGGTATCCCGAAAGAGAATTTGTCAGCGTTCCCGCTGCTAGAATTTACTGCGAACCTGCCAAACCGATCCTCTTTCAAGACAGCCCAACTCCACTTAACAATAGAGACATTAATTCACCCGCGATCGATAGCGGTTTGGCGGCAGTGAATATCACCGCCCAACAGCAGTTTGATGACGTACTGGACATTAGCGACGTACTCGGAAAACGCATCATTTCAACTCGCCTGCAAAGTAACATTACGATTAAAGAAGAAAATGCGATCGCAGCCCTAGAAGTAATGAGTCGGTTTGCCGCCAATCCCAAATGGCTGATTTATTTACCGCCCACAATGTCTCCCGCTGCTACCTCCAAAAAACCAGGACTTTTAGAACATCCAGCCGAAGCATTTAGCTACTACCAACAGCAGGGCATATCGACAGTTGTGTGCGAAGAAAAGCACATGGGTTCCCGTGCAGTTGCGATCGTTTGCCGCGACGCATCGGCAGCTTTACGCCGATTTGGCATTCTCAGCGAGAGTATGGGCATTTGCTACACCCGCACGGGACGGCATTTTTTCGATAATTCTACCTTAGAAAGAGAATTTTTAGCGCGGGTAAATGTCGCTCTCACTGCCAGCAATTTTTGGGAGAAATTTCAAACTGATTGGGTGTGTTTGGACTGCGAATTAATGCCTTGGTCAGCCAAAGCTCAAGGTTTATTGAAAGAGCAATACGCCGCCGTGGGAACAGCATCTCGTCACGGGTTTGCGGAGGCGATTAAGAACTTAGAACAGGCAAACCAGCGGGGAGTTGAAATCAATTCTTTGCTAATCAGCTATCAAGAGCGAGCCGAACTAGCCGATCGCTATGTTCATGCCTATCAGCGCTACTGCTGGCCAGTAAAATCGCTCTCCGACCTCAAATTAGCACCTTTCCACATCTTGGCAACCGAGGGAACTGTTCACACTGACAAAAATCACTGTTGGCACATGGAACAGATTTCACAAATTTGTCAAGCTGACCCGGAATTCCTGTTAGCTACTGAATACAAAATAGTTGAAATTGCAGATTTTGACAGCCAATTGGCGGGGATTCAATGGTGGGAAAAACTGACGGCGGCGGGAGGCGAAGGAATGGTTGTTAAACCAATGGATTTTATTGTGAAAAATAGCAAAGGACTTGTACAGCCTGCGGTAAAATGTCGCGGTAAAGAGTATTTGCGAATTATTTATGGTCTGGAATATTCTTTGCCGGAACATTTAGAAAAACTGCGATCGCGCGGACTTTCCGGCAAGCGTTCTTTGGCGTTGCGAGAGTTTGCTCTCGGTATAGAAGCATTGGAGAGATTTGTTGCGGGTGCTCCTTTGAGACAAGTTCACGAGTGCGTTTTCGGAGTTTTAGCGATGGAGAGCGAACCTGTCGATCCGAGGCTGTAATCGGAAGGTAGAAAGCAGGCAAAAATCTCGATTTGACAGTAATCTGGCAGGGGTTTAAACCCCTGCCTCAAAGCTAAATTTGTCTGAAGACAGTTTAACAAATTATTAGAAAAACAACCAATTACCAATTACCAATTATTACTGTATTTTACTAACTCAGAACTTAGGTAATTGGCACAGGTTGGGCGAGTGCAGCAAATAAGGTTCGCCATGTACACCCTACTTTAATTCCACGAATCGGCGGCTGAACATCCAATAAGGTTCAGTTAAAACTATTTATTCCGGGCGAGATCCCCCTAAATCCCCCTTAAGAAGGGGGACGCAAGAGTAATTTCTTGTCCCACCCCCTACTCCCCTTCGTAGGGGCGGTGCCCCCGTGCCCGCCCTAGGCGCTAGGGGGGATCGAGCTTAACTGAGCCGTATTGGCTTAACATCAGGTTTTTAACCCTAATTGCTTCCTATTTGTAACCTCTATTTTTTTCCGACCAAATGCGGGTTGGTAGTCCCCAAACATAGACAAATCCTTCGGCAGCTTTGTGATCGAATTCGTCCTCTGCGCCGTAGGTTGCTAAGTCGAAACTGTACAGGGAATTTTCCGATTTGCGGCCAACAATTGTCGCATTTCCTTTGAACAGTTTGAGCCGCACGGTTCCAGTTACTCGCTTTTGCGTGTCCTGAATAAATGCGTCTAAAGCTGTTTTCAAAGGATTGTACCAAAGACCGTTATAAATCATTTGGCTGTAGGTTTCTTCGATGCCTCGCTTGTACCGCGTCACATCTGCTGTCAGCGTCAAACTTTCTAAGTCTCGGTGCGCGTGCATCAAAACTAAAATCGCTGGTGTTTCGTAAATTTCCCGCGATTTAATCCCGACGAGGCGGTTTTCAATCATGTCGATTCGGCCGACTCCGTGGTTTCCAACTATTTCGTTGAGTTGGGAAATTAAGGCGACTGGTGATAAATTTTTGCCGTTCAAAGTGACAGGATTTCCGAACTCGAAACCGATTTCAATATATTCGGGTGTGTCGGGAGTTTGTTCGATCGCCTTTGTCATCAAATAAACTTCCTCTGGCGGTTCCGCCCAAGGATCTTCGAGGATTCCGGCTTCAATTGCCATTCCTAATAAGTTGCGATCGATACTGTAAGGCGAAGACTTTTTCACCGGCGACGGAATGCCGCATCTTTCGCCGTATGCGATCGTTTCCTCGCGGCTCATTTTCCACTCCCGCGCTGGTGCTAAGATTTTAATCTTGGGGTTGAGCGCGCCGATCGACACATCGAACCGCACCTGATCGTTTCCTTTGCCGGTGCAACCGTGGGCGATGGCATCTGCACCGTATTTTTCCGCCGCTTCTACTAACAATTTAGCAATCAGCGGGCGAGCGAGGGCAGTCGAAAGGGGATAACGGTTTTCGTAAAGTGCGTTAGCTTGAATCGCTGGAAACGCATAGTCTTTGACAAATTCTTCGGTAGCATCAATAACTAAAGATTCCGAAGCACCGGATGCTAAAGCTTTTTTGCGGATCGGTTCTAATTCGTCTCCCTGTCCCAAATCCGCGGCCAGAGTAATTACTTCTTCAACACCCCACTCGTTTTTGAGGTAAGGAATGCAGACGGAGGTATCGACTCCGCCGGAATATGCTAGGACAACTTTTTTAGCGCGACTCATTGTTCTTTACATCCTGAATTTAACTGACATCTTGCACCCTTGTCACTAAGCTTTTCAGGGCGGGCTCTTCGACCCAACCCCTACTCCCCACAAAAAAATATCATTTTTGTGGAACAGGCATCTTGCCTGTTCGAGAGAATGGGGTAAGATGCCTGCCCCACAAGAAAATTAAATGTTTGTGGAACAGGCATCTTGCCTGTTCTGGAGAATGGTGCAAGATGTGATATTTAACCGACTTTTCATTATGCACCTAATTGAGATCGATTCTTGTCAGAAATAGTACAGATTTATATATTCTTTTTTTGCTAAACTTGGCTATTTACCGGGGGAGTTGCTGCGGAAAATCTGCTACCGTGGGATACGGTAACTGTGGCGATGGGGAAAAGCCGTGTTTTTTAGTGTTGTGATTCCGACGTATAATCGTAAACCGATTTTGGCAAAATGTCTACTGGCTTTGGAAAATCAGCAGTTCGGTGAGATTGTCAGAGAGTATGAAGTAATTGTCGTGGACGACGGATCGACGGACGGGACGCTGGAGTGGTTGGCCGCAAATGCTGACTTGTTGCCTCATGTGCGATCGATCTGTCAATCTCACCAGGGCCCGGCGGCGGCCCGGAATTTGGGCGTTGAAGATGCTAAGGGCGATACGATTATTTTTATTGACAGCGATTTGGTGGTAACAGAGCATTTTTTGCAAGCACACACCGATGCTTTACTACAGGGTTACAAAGATACTGATGCTGTTTTTACTTACGGCAGCGTGATTAATACTTGCAATTTCGACAATCCTACCTCAGAACCTTACAAAATTACCGATTTTTCGGCGGCTTATTTTGCTACGGGAAATGTGGCGATCGCCCGCCACTGGCTGCTGGCTGCTGGACTTTTTGACAATCGCTTTCAACTGTACGGATGGGAAGATTTAGAGTTGGGAGTTAGGTTAAAAAAATTAGGTTTGAAACTCATTAAATGTCCGGCTGCTGTCGGCTATCACTGGCATCCACCTTTTAGTTTAGAGCAAATTCCTGGCATGATTGACCGCGAAATTCAGCGCGGTAGAATGGGAGTTTTGTTTTATCAAAAACACCCAAATTGGGAAGTACGGATGATGATTCAAATGACTGTTTTGCACCAAATTCTGTGGGGATTTTTATCATTAGGTGGAATGCTAAATGAGCGAACGATGACTCCTTTTTTGCAGTGGTTGATTGACCAAGGCAAGCCGCAGTTAGCTCTAGAAATTGCTCGGATTTTTCTGAATTGGTATAACGTGAAAGCCGTGTACGCCGCTTGCGGGGAATTGCAGGCCGAGAACAACATACCATAAATCAGCCCGACAGCGCAAATAAAATATAATATATTGTAGGAGTCTTTCAGGGGCCATTGGTGTCAACTTAAGCTCATAATTAGTAACGGTATACTGTTTGACAATTATGCCTACACTGCCCTAGCGCTGCTTCAGAAGGGGGATTTAGGAAACAGGGCTGTTTCGGGGCAACCACGGGGGATTGCCCCTACGAAAAACCAGGCTTTTGTAGGGGGGTGCCAAGAATGCCCGCCCCCACCCAGAGATGATTTCATGGGCATTTCAGGCATCGGTGGAACCGGGCGTGGGTTTTGCCCCTACAAAAAAATGAAACCGCCCTGGATTTAGGGAACTCAAGACTTGGATACAAACCAGAAAAAAAAGAACTTTAGTCTTAAGTTGACACCCTTCGGTCTGTTTTAATTAACCTTTCGAGTGTGGGTATCTAGTGACCAAACACAATAGAGAGCCACCCGGTAAAGGGAGGAAAAACCGGGTTATAAAAATTGTAAAAGTACAAGTTTTACCTTTAATCAAAATTCCTTGCTTAGCCTGTGATTTGAGGCATCAAGGCTGTTTTCTAACTCGGCTCCGATAAGTTGAGCCACCAACATTTTCAAAAGAGCATTGTTTTTGATATAATGACAGATGATTTAGGAGTGTGCTATATAGTCAATAGTTGTGCTGGTTCATCGGAGAGTGTTAGCTACAAGCGGTTAATGACTTTAAAAATATTCCCACATATACAACTTGAAGAGTTGGAGGGTTTACTGTGAATACAACTGACGATAAAAATCCAAGACTAGAAACAATTAGACTTCAAAACACTGTCTTACAAGAAAATATTTTAATGGTGGACGACCATCCAGAAAGCTTGCGACTTTTATCCCAGCTTTTGTCTAAGCGGGGATATAAAGTGCGGCCGACACGAGATGGCAAATTGGCTCTTAACTTTGCTCTGTCGAGTCCACCGGATTTGATTTTGCTGGACATTATGATGCCCGGTATGGATGGCTATCAAGTCTGCGAACAGCTAAAAGCTTGTCCGCAAACCAAACACATTCCTGTGATTTTTATTAGCTCTTTAAATGAAGTTTTTGATAAAGTCAAAGCTTTTTCGGTGGGGGGGGCCGACTACATTAGTAAACCATTTCAAACAGAAGAAGTGGTGAGCCGTGTCGAAAATCAACTGCTTCTGAACCGTCTTTATAAACAAATTTTAGCACAAAATGCGCTGCTGCAAGCAGAAATAGAAGAACGCAAGCGGATCGAAGCCGAACTCCGAGACAGCCAACGCTGGCTGTCGGCGGTAATTCAAACACATCCTAATCTTTTGTACGTTTCCGATTTGATTGAACAGCGAACTCTGTATATCAACCGCGAAATCTATAGCGATATTGGCTACACCCTTGAAGAAATCCAGCAGATGGCAGGAGGATTTCTTCCTAACTTAATACACCCTGACGATTTGCCCGGATTCTTAGAACACATGAGCAGGATTGAGGCAGCAAAAGACGGTGAAAGCTTTGAGTTTGAGTACAGAATTCCGCACAAAAATGGTGAATATCGCTGGTTTGTTAGCGTGGATACAGTGTTCGCCAGAACACCAGACGACAAACCTTGGAAAATTTTAGGAACGGCTACTGAAATTAGCGATCGCAAACAAGCCGAACTCGAACTTAAAACAGCTTTAGCTGCTTTGGAACGGCAAATTAAGCAAAGATTTCTGCTAGAAACAATTACTCTGGAAATTCGTTACAGCTTAAAGCAGGAGCAAGTTTTTCAAACAGCGACTGCCCAAATTGGTCGCATTTTTAATGCTGATTGCTGCTTGGTTCACACCTACACAGAACACCCTATTCCCAGAATTGTTAATGTCGCTGAGTACAGAAAATCCGCCTCCAAATCGCTTTTAGATTTAGAAATCCCCATAGATGGCAATCCTCACGTTCAGTTTTTATTGTCCCAAGATCAAGCTGTAGTTTCTGACGATGTTTTTTCCGAACCGCTGCTAGAAAACGTCCGAGATTTGTGCGGTCAAATAGGTTTGAAGTCGATGATATCCATCCGCACTTCCTACCAGGGAAAAGCCAACGGAATGATATGCCTGCACCAGTACGATCGCCCGCGCCAGTGGACACCAGATGAGATCGGATTATTGAAAACTGTGGCGGCACAAATGGGAATTGCGATCGCTCAAGCCAATCTTCTCGAACAAGATAAACAACAGCGACTTAAACTTCAACAAAGCGAAGCTAGTCTAGCAGCAGCCCAAAAAATTGCCCATATCGGCAGTTGGGAATTTGATTTAGTCACAAATAAAATCACTTGGTCAGAAGAAGTATTCCGCATTTTTGGTCTTGACTCAAGTGCAACTGAACCGACATCTGCCAAACTTTTAAAGATGTGTCATCCCGACGACAGAGAATTATTTCAACAAACAGTCAGCCTGACTATCTCACAAGGAATTTCCTACAAAAGAGAGTTCCGATTTTTGCATCCTAGCGGTCAAATTATATACCTCGAAGGAAGGGGAGAAGCTGTTTTTAGTGAAACAGGGGAAGTAATCAAACTGTTGGGAACAGTGATGGATATTAGCGATCGCAAACAAGCCGAAGCAGCTTTGCAAATTAGCGAAGAACGTTTTTATCTGGCATTTGAAGGCAGTGCGATGGGATTGTGGGATTGGAATCTGGCCACGGGAGAAGTCTATTTTAATCCCCGGTGGAAAATGATGCTGGGATATGAAGTAGAGGAAATAGCAAATAGTTTTGCATCCTGGGAGCAACTGGTACATCCAGAGGATTTGTCTCCGGCTAAAGCAGCGCTAAATGCTCACCTGGAAGGCAAAAATCCTACTTACGAAGTGGAATTTAGGATGCTGACAAAATCCGGCGAGTGGAAGTGGATTTTAGCTCAAGCGAAGGTGATGGAACACGACGCTTCGGGAAATCCTTTGCGGATGACGGGCACCCATATTGATATTAGCGATCGCAAACAAGCCGAAGTAGAGTTGCAATTTAGCGAACAGCGAGAACGAGAAAAAGCGCAACAGTTAGAACTAACTCTAGCCGACTTAAAAAAGGCTCAATCTCAGCTTATTCAATCCGAAAAAATGTCAAGTATCGGGCAAATGGTAGCCGGAATAGCCCATGAAATTAATAACCCGATCAGCTTCATCTACGGCAATATTATTCCCGCCGCACAGTACGCTCGCGATTTGGTAAAATTGCTCCATATCTACCAGCAATACTATCCTGAACCAGTTCCAGAAATAGCCCAAGAATTGGAAGAAGTCGAGGTGGATTTTATAGCAGGCGATTTCCCGAAAATCATGGCTTCAATGCAAGAAGGTGCTAACCGAATTAAGCAGATAGTGCTGTCTTTGAGAAACTTTTCGAGACTCGACGAAACAGATCGCAAAGTAATAGACATTCATGAAGGAATAGAGAGCACGTTGGTGATTTTGCAGCACCGATTCCAGTCACAGCCAAAACGTCGGGAGATTCAAGTTATTAAAAATTACGGGAACCTGCCCAAAGTCGAGTGTTATCCGGCTCAATTAAACCAGGTATTTATGAATTTGCTGGTGAATGCGATCGACGCTATAGAAGAGTCATCAGCCCACTGTACTTGCAAAGTTAACCAGATTCGCATTGTTACTGAACTCAGCAGCGAAAATCAAGTGTGTGTGCGGATTGTTGACAGCGGACCCGGTATCCCTCCCGAAGTTCAGTCAAGGATGTTTGACCCGTTTTTTACTACCAAACCTGTCGGCAGCGGCACTGGTTTAGGGTTGTCGATTAGTTACCAAATAGTTAAAGACACCCACGGCGGTAAGTTGGAGTGTCATTCAGAAGTTGGCCGGGGAACAGAATTTGCGATCGAACTGCCGATTTCGCAAAAGTTGAAAGTTGAAAGTTAGGAGAAGCTGTCATATCATGTCGGGTAAATTAACCCTAATTCTGGTGGGGGCGGGTTCACCAACAATCTATAATATCAGCCACAGACGAGCGTAAACGCCCCTGCACCGTCAGATTAGGGGCAATTCAACGCACAGGATATTAATCGTCTACCAGAACCTATTTTAGAGTGCGTCATAACCTGACATTTTCTCCAGTATTTCCTGCGAACGGTCTGTCATTTAATGTAATCTCATCTTAAACATGATATAATAAAGAGTTAGCCTTTTGAGGCTCCAGACGTTGCGCTGCTAAAATTAGTAGTGAATATTACAGTTGCTATTATACAAACTCTGTCAACATACGTCTGCTGTAGCGTCTACCACATTTTAACTGAATTATGACTGACTCAATTCGCTTCCTCATGTGTGCTCCCGACCACTACGATGTGGATTACGTGATTAATCCGTGGATGGAGGGAAATGTCCACAAATCATCGCGCGATCGCGCCGTCGAACAGTGGGAAAAACTCTACCACGTCCTCAAAGACAACGCCGTTGTAGACCTCGTACCGCCCGCAAAAGGCTGGCCGGATATGGTTTTCACCGCCAACGCAGGCTTACTTTTAGGCAATACCTTCGTCCTCAGCCGTTTCTATCACAAAGAACGCCAAGGCGAAGAACCCTATTTCAAAGCATGGTTTGAAAGCAAAGGTTTCACCGTGCACGAACTCCCGAAAGACTTGCCGTTTGAGGGCGCTGGCGATGCTTTACTCGATCGCGAAGGACGCTGGTTGTGGGCCGGATACGGCTTCCGTTCCGAACTCGACTCGCACCCGCTACTAGCAAAATGGCTCAACATAGAAGTGCTTTCCCTGCGTTTAGTTGACGAACGTTTCTATCACCTAGACACCTGTTTTTGTCCTCTGACAGGCGGATATTTGCTCTACTATCCAGCAGCATTTGACTCGTATTCCAACCGCTTAATCGAAATGCGAGTTGCGCCGGAAAAACGCATTGCTATTGAAGAAGCCGATGCCGCAAATTTTGCCTGCAATGCGGTCAATATTGACAAAGTTGTGGTAATGAACAAGGTTAGCGAAGCCTTGAAAACGCGCATTACTCAGGCTGGTTTTCAAGTAATTGAAACGCCGATGAGCGAATTTCTAAAAGCGGGCGGCGCCTGTAAGTGTTTGACGCTACGGGTAACGGAACCAGTGCAAGAAGATCGATCGGCAAACGTGATGGTAGAAAGCCGCACAATTCGCATGGAAGGTCACTTGCTCGATGCGGGTTTAATCAGCCGTGCTTTAGACTTAATTGTCGATCTCGGTGGCAGTTTCCAAGTGCTCAATTTCAATCTGGGAGAGCAGCGGCAAAGCACATCATCTGCGGACGTTAAAGTTTCGGCTCCTTCCCACGATGTGATGGAAGAAATGATGGGAATGCTGATTGACTTGGGTGCAGTGCCGCCACCACAAGAGATTTGCGACGCTATTTTAGAACCGGTAGTGCAAGATGGCGTTGGCCCGGACGACTTTTATGTTAGTACGATTTATCCCACGGAAGTGCGGGTAAATGGTCAGTGGGTGAAAGCGCAAAATCAGCGGATGGATGGTGCTGTTGCTATTACTGAAACCGCTGATGGCCCAGTGGCTAAATGCAAATTATTGCGCGATTTAAAAGTAGGAGAAAAAGTCGTTGTAGATGTAGTGGGTATCCGCACCATCCGCAAAACAGAATCGCGGGAACAGCGCAATTCTCAAGAATTCAGCTTTATGTCGGGCAGCGTTTCTAGCGAGCGCCGCGTAGAATTGGTGGTGGAACAAGTAGCGTGGGAATTGCGCCAAATTCGCGATCGCGGTGGCAAAGTTGTAGTTACGGCGGGGCCTGTTGTTATCCACACTGGCGGTGGCGAACATTTAGCGCATTTGATTCGCGAAGGTTACGTGCAAGCGTTGTTGGGCGGAAATGCGATCGCGGTTCACGACATGGAACAATCGAATATGGGAACCTCTTTAGGGGTTGACATGAAACGCGGTGTTGCTGTGCGCGGCGGACATCGGCACCACTTGAAAATAATTAACACTGTGCGGCGTTACGGGAGTATTGCAAAAGCTGTTGAAGCAGGGTTGGTTACTAACGGTGTGATGTACGAGTGCGTGAAGAACAATATACCGTTTTCTCTGGCGGGTTCGATCCGCGATGACGGGCCACTTCCCGACACGCAAATGGATTTAGTTAAGGCTCAAGAAGAATATACTGAGCTGTTACGGGGTGCGGATATGGTGTTAATGCTGTCGTCTATGCTGCACTCAATTGGTGTGGGAAATATGACGCCGGCTGGTGTGAAGATGGTCTGTGTGGACATTAATCCGGCGGTGGTGACGAAATTGAGCGATCGGGGTTCGATCGAATCTACTGGAGTTGTTACCGATGTCGGATTGTTCCTAAGTTTGTTGGTGAATCAATTGGATAAATTGACTAGCCGCCATCATGTAGCTCAATCTGTTTAGATTCGGCGGTTGAAACCGCGTCTATACAAACGAAGTCCGCCTGCGCGGACTGAAGAATAGAGGCTGGTAGGGTGCACAATGTGCACCTTACAGAGCCGATAATAATGCTCATTATAATCGCTCAAAATGCGCCCCAATAAATTGAGCGATCGCCCTTTCGATCGCCCTTTTCTCCTGCAGAGGATGTAATTTCTAAATTAGGGGCGGTGACGGGAGACAAATCGCCCGGTAAAGACCTAATTCGCAACTCATTTAGCAAAGCATTAATATTGTTCGGCTCAGCATCCAGAATGCTTGCCAGCGGCAGCAGATTTTGCACTGCATATTCGCCGAGTCGAGCATTAATACTCTCTGCTAAATAGCAGAGCATAATGTATCTGCTACTGCTACTGATAATATGAAATATTTTATTCAACTCATCAAAGTATTGAGTCCCCGGTATAGATGCCGCGATTTTGGTTTCACCCTTCCAGAATAAATCTACATGAATTTGACTAGCTGGCGAAACTTTAGCCTTTGCAATCCAGATGATATTGAGGATTGGTTCCGAGTCGCGCTCGTGGAAAATCAGCCGCTTTAAACCCGATATAAATTCTGGGGAATTTAGCGTATTTTGCCATTCTCGACACCAATCATTACTTTTAGCATTTAGGGCATTTTTGACCGTCGTCGGATGTTCAATCACATCTTTTAATAAAGAAAGACTTCCCGCAGCTTTGGCAAAGTTTGGGGAGATTTGCTGGTGCAGTATCTGGTTGGGATCAATGTAATCTTTGCGCCAAGGTGCGTCGGGGATGAGAACTTGACAGGCGGGAGCAAGTGTGATGTTAGCAGTAAGAATCGGTGGGTTTTTAACTGTGCAGCCTTCTAATGACTGTTGAGATTCTAGACGGCCGATGACCTCGATCGCAGAGTTTTTATCTGCTGCGTTTAAAGGTGTGTTGCTGTACTCTGCTGCTAATTCTTCGAGAAAATCTAGGTAATCTTGTACAACAGGCGATCGCCCTTGTCCCAAAAGCTGATAGACTTCGGAAAATGGATGAGAAACCGCTATAGTTGTGCGGCGGTTGCCGAAAAAAGGCACGTCATCCAAAAAAGCGTATTTTGGCCGCCAAAACTTACCCCTAGACTCATCCCACAGACATTGACGGTGAGCAAAGCGCTTTTGAATTTGCTGGCGTTGTTCGCTGGAAATACTGCCTTTGATGAAAGTATCATCGAGATACTTGTAAATTGCCTTTACTGATTGTAAATGTGCGTTTAGAGCGTCGGATGTCGTGATTTCAACTGTCATTTTCCCAAGTTTTGATTAGTGTATCAAAGTGGTCGATAACTGTAGTGGTATCTACAGGCTGAAAACCAAGTGCAGTTCTGATTTCGGGCTTCAGCAAGTCGCGATCAGGGCGTGCAAATAAAAATTTTTGGCTAGCAACTAAGCGAACATCTTGAATGAAACAGACATCTTTAGCGCGATACAGCCTGGGTTCAGGTATCGCAGCGGCGGGATATTGGCTTAACTTCTCAGGATTTTGCTCGACAGGAAGCCAAGGTTTATCTGCGAGTGTTTCAGCCAGTGTTTTGTTGGTATTCCCAATTTGGGTATATTTTAGTGCCTCCCAATTATCAACTATGTAGTTAAAAACCGCAATACAAGCATCGGTTACTGCGCCTGTACCCGAACGATTGGCGGTTTGAATTAGATTGTCAACACAAGCTGCAATGTCATCTGCACTCAAGGTTTTTCGCATCCCCAAATTATCGAAAAAATCGAGCCAGAGTGCATAATCCTGCGAGTAAAATTCCATGTCTGGAATAGCTGCTAAATTTCCGAGAATGTTGCGGATTACTTGACTTTCGGGATTGTAAATTAGTTCGACAGAGCGTAATCTGCGATCGCTACAGCGTACCAAACGCGCCTTTTTCAGCTCTTCCTGGAATGAAAAAGCATTCTCTCCTGCTTTTTCTAGTTCTTTGCAAGCATCATTCAGATGCTCTCGAATCCACGCCAGCGCGATTAATTGTTCTTCAGGAGCAAATGAGGCATACTCAGGTAACAAACACTCGCGAATTAGTCTAGCGCGATTCAGTACCGGAACTTGCAAAAATTGGAACAGCCGCAGCCATTGCCTGTTTTTTTCTATGCGTAAAAGCCTCAACGTACCTGCAATTTCCGGCGGTTCGTATCCACCGCCCGGAAGGTAGACATTTTCATCGTTGAGGGAAACTATTTCGTGGGAAGTTGTGGGGTAAATTGGTAGTTGACGCAGCTTGTTGAGGCTATCTTGGTCGTAATTTGTTGGTTCTGAAGCTGCCAGGAAATTGAGGAGAGAGGTATAATGCTGTTGGTGGTAGGGCGGCAAACCTCGATCGCACCGCGAAGATACTGTGTCTAGGACATCTGGGCCTGTCAGAAAATAGACTAACAGATTTTTGTGTCTTTGAGCAAATTGGGCGATCGCACTTTCAAGTTTAGCCGGTGCTTTGACAAGCGTCACCCCAAAATACTGTACAGCCTCGATCGTTTCCGCTGCAATATTATCAGCGCACAACAAAGGAGTTTCCGCAGTTCCTCCTTTGTGAAGCTTACCATCATTTCCCGGAACCAGTGGAACTTTCTTTAATTCCTCGACTGTTTCTGGCGACAGATATCTGGGGGAGATATTAAAAAAATAATTGTATACGAGAGTCAACCACTCTGCATTTGGTGGATTTAGTGCATCAGATTGCCAATCGCATTGTGACTGCGTTGAACTAATGACATAAACCAATTTTCTCGCTACTTCTGTAGCCTTCATTTCTGACACGCCAATCATGTTATGTGTAGGCACTACCTGGCTTAAATCTTGATGCAAAAACCATTCTAGATGATCGGCAAATATCTGCCTTGATGTCTCTTCGGAAAAGTAAATAGTGCCTATCGGGTTGTAACCAAATACTTGCAGAGTATTATTAGCGAGAAAAGCTAGCGGCAAACCGCGCAAATCCCGGTGATTGTCGCTGATGCAATAGCGCAGCATATTCGCAATCCACTGTCTATTTTGCAAGCTGGGTTTCGGTGCATCTTGCAAGGGGACGCCTAGTTGTTTGTTTTCGGTTAAGTGTTGTCGCAAGTTAGCTGCCGTGAATGTTTGCAACAGCAAACCTGCATCTTTAAAAGCTGCCAAAATTGACTCGGGTAATGGCGGTTCGGGAATGTCGATATTGTCGGCGCGCATTGCTGCTAATAATTCGTCCCACAACTTTTTAGAAGGTAGATTTTTGACTGTCGGAGGCGTCACCCATCTTGTTTGTGACACCACGGCCCCGCTGAATAGATGTTGAGTTACAGCGTGTTCTACAGCCGATCGCACAACTGCTCTCTGATACAATAACTGTATGACAAAACGGTGCAGTTCTTCGAGAGCTTTGCTGACAGTAATTTTGCTAACAGGCCAAAGTTTGTAAAATTCCTCTGGCTGATACCTGCCAATATCTTGCACTAAATCAACAATTAAGTTAGCATAAGCGTGGGACAAAACGTGCTGTGCGAGTAGCTGGTTCCAAATAGCTCTCGGTCGGTCTTTTCCAGTTTGTCCGCTGTCGCTGCTGAGGTTATCCCGCGAACTATTTAAGTTAAAAAAACCGTTGATGTGAACGGGTAGCCCAGTTTCCAGGGGAAGTGGCAAAAAACAGTAAACTTTCCCGCCCACAGGTTGAGGATTTCCCTCGGTACTAACAGCATTAATCCTAGCAGCAGCGCCCGCCCAAGGCAATACTTTTTCTTGGCTTTCGTACATTGCTTTTATGACTTTTGCCAACTCGTCGCCTTCATCTGTGCGAATTAAACTTACTGTTCTCCAAGTTGATTTGGTATTCCGATTCCCGCTAATCGTTTCTATCTCGTGGCGGTAAGAAACTGATATTAAACCGGCTGGATTATTGTGGCACAATTCCAGCAATTTGTCTGGTGTCTGGGGAATTGCATCGAGGAGTTGTTGCCGCGATTCTCGTACTTCTTGCTGGTTCTGGGTAACAATCGCCAGAATCTCTTGCCTAGTTTCTTGACTGTTGGCGGGGATTTCGTAAACTCTAATTTCCTGAACCGATTTCAGGAATAGCAGCAGTTCTTCACCTGAATTAATCAGTGCGTCTAGTAGTTCATTGACGTTGGATTCGGTAAAAGCTTGTTTGCGAATTTCGCTATTTTTAGCGTGTTCTGCGGTTCTCAAGGGCAAGCGAAACAAAGTGCCTTGAAAATTTGTATCTCCTAATGGCAATCCTCCCGCTGCGTAGACTTGCATAAAATCGGGATATTTTTCGTACCATTTAGCGTCTGCCAAATTCCATTCGCGTCCCGGTTCTTGTCGGGAAGTGCCCGGAATCGCCGCGCCGTGAGGATCAAAAAAGATGATGCGATCGCGCGATACGAAACTCGGATAATCTGTAACATGATATATTGCATTAAACCCGACGCCAAATCTACCCGTTTTCTGCAAATCTCGGGCTTTTTCGCTTTGTCCCAGACTGCGAATGCTCTCAAAATCTTTATCTGCAAACACGCGATCGTTGTAGACTAACATCGCCGGCCCCATTAGCCGTACCATACGATCGTCAGGCAATTGTTTGACCGGATGGTGGCGCCAATCAAGAGTAATTTCTACGCGCGTTGCTTTAGCGTCGTCAGCATTTTGGATCAACTCTTTGATAATGCCAACGCCTTCGGGATAATCTCGGATAATCCCTCTCAAGCGGGCGATCAAGGGTTCGGATTGGTAGAAAGACTTGCCCTCAATTTCGCTGTTGCTGTAAGCCATAGATGTTCTGACGACTAAAAGCGGGAGGAATTTAAATGCGATCGCGCATCTTCACTTTGTATCTAATACTATACAAGCGAAGCGTAAATACAAGTAGGGTGCGCGCGCAGCAACCTACCGAAAGCTATTCGTAATATTGCAATAAAAAGCCTCAGACCCGCAAGTCTGAGGACCGGAGTTCCTGAAAATCGTCACTTCTTACTATTGTCGCCAACAAACACCACAACATACAAGAGGGGTGCAACCCAGCACGGCAGTTTTTGGCAGACAGAGATTGCTTCCTGACTCGGAAGGCGAAAACAATTTTTAATTCCACACTTCACGAAAGCAAAACAATTATTCTCGCCATTTACATATCTGGGTTGATAATTTAGCTTTAGGATGGGAGTCTGTCCTCGATCGCAATATAAGGAGCACCGTGAGTCCCCGTATATATTTGAGTCGGGCGGTAAATGCGGTTTGCCTCTAGCTGTTCCTTCCAGTGGGCCAACCAGCCGGCAACACGGGCGATCGCAAAAACTGGTGTAAATAAGTCCAGCGGAATTCCCATTTTGCGGTAAACCAAACCCGAATAGAAATCTACATTTGCATAAATTCCCTTGTGAGCTAGTTTTTCCTCAACCACTTCTTCTAACTTGATAGCAATGTCGTAATAATCGTCGTGGCCGAAGTTCTCAAACAACTGTTCCGCTAACCTCTGAAGAATAGTTGCTCTGGGATCTTTCACCTTGTAAACTCGGTGACCGAAACCCATAATTTTGTCCTTATTTGCAACGCACTTCTCGACAAAAGGCCGCACATTTTCTACCGAACCAATTTGCTCCAACATATCAATCACTTCTTCATTAGCTCCCCCGTGCAGCGGCCCCGCCAAAGTGCCAACTGCTGAAGCAATCACTCCGTAAGGGTCTGTCAGCGTCGAAGCTGTTACCATTGCCGAAAATGTAGAGGCATTAATTGTATGTTCAGCGTGGAGAGTCAGACAAGTGTCAAAAATTCTAGCTAACAGCGGATCGGGTTCTTGCTCGTTGAGCATATAAAGAAAGTTAGCCGAGTAGTCCAAGTCATCCCTCGGCCGCACCGGGTCATTTCCCCGTCGCATTTGCTGGAACGCTGCTACCATCGTGGGAATCTTCGCTAGCAGCCGCACTACAGCTTCTCGAATGTATGCTGGGTTAGCCAGAGCTCGGCGGGAGTAGAACAAGCCCAGGGCGGCCGCTGAAGCTTGCAGGGCGTCCATTGGATGTCCTCTTTCAGGAAAGCATTTCATCATGTCCCGGATGCGATATTTGATCCGGCGGTGATAGCGAATTTCATGCTCGAAAGCTTCTAGTTCTTCCTTTGTCGGAAGTACCCCCCAGATTAATAAATATGAAGTTTCGAGAAAGGAACTTTTCAGTGCCAGTTCCTCGATGCTAATCCCGCGATATTCCAGCAACCCTTTTTGTCCATCAACGTAGCTAATGCTGGACAAGGTGGCGGGAACACCTTCTAAACCTGGTTTGAATTCGCCGACGACCATTGCGATACCGTTTTATGTGAGTTCAATCTACTAAAAGTACATTACCAGAAACGAAGATAGTGTCGCAGTCTTGACAGATAATCATGTGAACAAACCTGACGGTCAACTGAGTACAGTTAGACCGCAGGCTTCTTTTTCCTTTTTTTCAAAGGCTTTTTATAGTGAGGTAGTTCCACCCCCACTTGCTAATATAGTATCAGAGTATTTCCCGATCATCAAGGGGTATAAAAGAATAATTGTCGCTTTGGGTACCTACACCCGACGAGCCTTTCATCCCAAGGAGTAATTCCCAACGGGGTACTTCGCGCAGCGCTCTGATTAATCCCCTCTAAATATACCGAGGGACTTCCCGGCTGGTAGTTAATTGGGGTTCACAAACCGGGTTTTTCAACAGATAGTCCGATCGCACCGCTGCGTATTGTCGCCCCTTTTTCCCGGTTTCCCCGTCCCAGAATGCCGTTTTAAGAGGGCTGGCGCGTCCTGTTAATGTCGGGGCGGTTCGCTGTTTCTAGTGCAGCAAAAACTTGGGCGCAGTTAGCCAAAACATTTGGCTGCGGCCCACAGGGGAGCCGGTCTCCGGGAGGATTAAGCCGATGATACCTGCTTTTTTGAGAATCAGGGCATCTTGCGATCGAGCCCAAAGCAAAGTTTCTGCCCAGTGGCCTAAGTCTGGTTGGTGGCCCACCAGGGCCAAGCTGCCGCTACCTATTTCCTGCCACTGTTTGTACCACTCCAGCCAGTTCCCGATGTCTCCTGAAGGTGCGAGGGCGGCGGATTCTTCTATTTGGGAACTCAAACCGACTGTTTGCAGGATTTGCGCCGTTTGCTGCGCCCGCAGTAGGGGACTCGTGAGAATCAAGTCAAACTGAATTTCGAGCTCGTACAGCCGTTGGGCAATTTTCCGGGTTTTACGATCGCCCTCTTTAGTCAGCGGGCGTTCAGAGTCTGTATCATATTCTTCGGGTGCGGCGGCGATACCGTGCCGGATCAGATAAATAACCATATATCAATACTTCCAGGCATTTTATTATCCCGTTTTTCTAGGAGCGGTCTAGGATATACCTACCTTTTGCCTATTCTACAACTGGATTAAGCTCTGGCGCCGTCATCTGGTTGGCGCTTGTGTAACGATCGCGCCCTTGTCGTTTCGCATCATATAATGCTCGATCGGCGAGGGCAACGAGTTCATCCGGTGATGTTTCCACAGTGGGAATCACAGTTGCAATTCCCATGCTAACAGTCACGATCGCGCTCACATCAGATTGCTCGTGAGGGATTCCCAAATCTCGGATTGCCTTTCGGATCGACTCAGCAACCGCGATCGCGCCATCCGCATCCGTATTCGGTAGGATAGCAGCGAATTCTTCGCCCCCGTAACGTGCCAACAGATCCGATGAACGTTTAACCGCAAGTGCCGCCGATGAAGCCACTTTTACTAAACAAATATCCCCAGCTTGATGTCCGTAGCAATCGTTATATCGCTTGAAATAATCTACATCCAACATAATCAACGAAAGCTGTTGTTTCCCCTGCATCAGTCGGTGCCATTCCGACTCCAATCGCTCATCAAAACAGCGGCGGTTTGCTACTTGTGTTAACCCATCTGTCGTAGCAATTAATCTTTCTTGTTCCGCCCGGTGTCTGAGCATCTCCTCGGCCCGCTTGCGTTCTGTAATATCAGCAAAAGTCGTTACTACTGCATAGGGTTGAGACTGATTCATTTGGAACAGCGGTTGCGAATTAATCGAAATCCAAGTCAGCGTTTTATCCGATTTGTGAATGCCCATCACCACATTTGATACGGGTTTTCCCGTCCGTAGGGTAATCATTGCCGGATGCTGTTGGCAGGGGAAGGGAGAGCCATCTTCCTGAACGGTTCGCCAGTCTAAATCTATGGATGTACGCCCCATCAGTTGTTCGGGGCTCAGTCCGAGAATCCTTCCGGCACTAGCATTACAGGTAGTAATTTTTCCGTCTGCTAGCTGAAGTACGACGCCTTCAGTCATGCTTGTAATCACAGAACGATACCGTTCCTCGCTTTCGAGTAATTGACTCAGGAGAATGTTTTTAGCATCAAACTCTGAAGCCAGATGCAGGCTACCCGCCAAAAACCCCGCCATCAGTTGTAAGGTATGAATATCTGACTCTGTAAAGGCACAGGGTGTACCGGAAACAACTTTTAAGACGCCAACCCGATCGTCCTGATAGAACAAGGGAACAACCACCAGTGACCGGATACCAATGCGCTGACAGGCAGACTGATCCACCCGTGTATCGGTTTGTGAATCATCGCAAAGCATGATTTGGCCGGTGGCAATACATTTTCCCGATAAACTTGTCCCTACTTTGATCCGTAATCCAACATAGGCGCTGGCGATACCGCTGGCTGCCCGATACACCAACTCATCCCCTTCCAGCATTTCAATCACGGCCCCATCGGCACCGAGCGATTTTTGAGTTCGCTCGGTAATCACCGCCATGACTGCATCGAGATTGGGATTGCGGATGGCGATTTCCTGTTGGGTGGCAATCACCACAGCCAGACGCTGGAACTCTTGTTGTAATGCTGCTTCTGCTTGCTTGCGAGCGGTGATATCCTTCATAAAGCAGTGATGCCCGATCGATCGCTCCTGCGAGTCGTAGGCTGCCAACATCACCACCTGCTTGTAAAAGATCGAGCCATCTTTCCGGATACCCCGGGCCTCAACCTCCACTCGGCCCTCGGCTAGCATTTTTTGATAAGCGACCCTCATCCTGTCGCAGTCTTCGGGATGAACTGTTTTCTGCCAACTCATACCAACCATTTCTTCAGGCTGATAACCTGCTAGATTCGCGTAGGCTTGATTAACGGTGATGTACCGTCCGAAAATATCCAGCCGCGAGATGCCCTCAACGGCATTAGCAAGAGCTATACTCATTTCTCTGAGTTCTGTTTCCGCCTGGACAAGATCCGTAATGTCTTGGGATGTACCAAACAACCGAACGACTTTTCCCTCTGCATTGAGTTGGGCCTGTCCTCTGGCTTCGGTATGGCGGATAGAACCATTCGGGCGCACGATTCTGAGGCGCAATAGATAAGGCTCTCCGTGAGTGAGCGCTCGTTGAACTACCCGGTGTAGCTGTCTGGCACTTTCGGGATGGTAAAGCCGCAGGTTTTCTTCATAGGTAGGTTCGCCTAGGGCGCTGGATCGTCCCAAAATCTCGAAGAGTTCGGGAGACCAGGTAATTTTACCGGCAATCACGTCAAATTCCCAGCTACCGATGTGGGCAACCCGCTGGGCTTCTGACAACCGGGTTTCACTCTTTTGCAGGGCTGTTTCTACCTGCTGGCGGTCGGTAATGTCTTTTTCGTTCACGAGCAACATCGGGTTGCCTGTTACCGGGTCGTCGGTACACCGCACGTCCATCCCATGCCAGCGAATTCCCGCCAGAGTAATCACTTGAGCCTCCGTGCTAAATACCTCACCGGACTTAAGAACTGCCATTGCTCGCTCTCCTACCTGAGAGTCAACAAAGCGACTCACAAAAGCATTGTCTGTCGCAGAGTGAGGGTGCAGCGCATCCCCATAACAGCGCAAAGCTGCGGGGTTTTGCAGCAGCGGCAGACCTTCGATGGTATATAGCGAAACCATGAGCGTGGTGTGTCGGAGTGCCTCGATCGATCGCAAGGTTTCCTGCTCAATCTGATCGGTAGTTTCAACCATCCCCTCTACCAGCATTGCCAAACGCCCGCTATCAATCCTGATGCCAGAGCAGCGACAGCCGACAGAAACAGGCTGACCGTCGGGGTAAAACGTCCATTGCTCGGACAAGGTTTTGCCTTGCTCAAACTGCTGTAAATAGCTCTGCAAGCGAATCCGAGTAGACTCTGACATATCGCTAAAGTTGCGACTTATGAGCTGCTGCTGCGTCGAAGCATTCCAAAGGCGTAAAGATGTCTGGTTTGCCCATCGCATTTGCAACTTTTCAATATCAAATACCCAGATCGGGTTTTGCAACAAGTCAAAGGCACTGAGGTGAAAAATATCTCCGCTAGGGGAATAGGCAAAGTCTGGTTGCAGGCAATTTTGATGATTGACTCTTGGCGCGCTTTCTGTATTAATCGCAGTTTGATTCGGTTCTGTTTCGAGTTCCGGCGGTTGATTTGGCGCCCGCACCGGGCGGTGAGATTCCAGATGCCGCATCCTCAACCCAAGCTGCACTGCAACGTATTGCACGATCTGAACGTCGAGAGGCTCCCACTGACGCGGACTTCGGCATTGATGAGCAATCAACAGTCCCCAAAGCTTCGGAGATTGCTGCTGTTTGCCATCTAGCAAGATTGGCACCACTAAATTGGCCTGAACCTGGATGCGATCGAGCAATTCGACATCACAAGCTTGAAGATGACCGCTGTGAATATCAGAAATGCTGCTCGTTTGTCCCTGGCTGTAACGCTCTACCCAGGTAGCTTCCAAGCAAGGATCGTAAATCTGTTTTCCTAGGATTCGTGGCCACTGGGCATCAACCGATTCAGCCAATACTACGCCATTTCTATGCGGTAGGAAGCGATAAATTATCACGCGATCGGCTTGCAGCAGCACCCTGGTTTCTTCTACCGCACATTGCAAAATTGTCTCCTCCTCCGCGAACTCGTTGATTTGAAGTGCAATTGCTGAAAATTTTTCTATAATTTTATCTAACGACCAAGAGGAATTCTGTTTTGTAAACATCTCCGTGTTCCTTTTTTTTCAATCTATTTTTTACAATTATAACCCCCGAAAAATAAATAATATAGAATTTTTTTTTAAGTCTTACCAACAGATTGTTTGCTTGAGGTAAAAAATGCAAAAGTTTTGCAAAGTTTTATTTGAAACTCACTAATCTCCTGCAAAAATATAAATTTTAGGCTTTTATGTGATTTAGCGAAGCCTTTATGTTTTTCCCTGTCTATTTGGCTGATTGTACGGCATTTTTTTATCAAAATCAGCCCAAACATCCTGGGTCGCCTCGAACAAAGTGTGATTTATTTAGCGATTTTATAGAAAAAATTCCAAAAAATAACCCTGTAAAATTATTAAAATTTTAAATTTCTGTTGTGGAGGTTAGTAAACTCTATGAAATTAAATTTGCCACCAAATCTTTTTTTTACCAAAATACTTCGTTGCCTTTTTTGACAAAAGTTACAAAAACGGTTTCTTGAGCGTGTAATTTTGGGAAATTGGTATAAAATTTATTACTCTTAGTCTTGGACGGAGCAAGGGGTTTTTTTAACCCCCTTACTTCGTTCAAACCCTCAATAAGAGTGAAAAACCCGGTTGATGAGAGTTGGAGTGCGGCCAGGACTGATTGTCAAATTGAAATTTTGCCCAAAAGCCGAAAAAAACGGCGCCAAAGCTCGTACTAAGCGGAGGTCTAACCCAGCGGCATTCCCAGGCTGTTGCTGGAATCAATACCGCACCTAGAAACCCCAGAGTTAATGATCGTAAACAGGATTGTCTTTAGGACTAATTAAATGCAGCAACTTTTGCTTAATCTGATCGTCGAATACTTCCCATTTCAGCCTTGCATAATCGCTGTTCTCATTGCCGCCAGAAAGAAATCCCACCGGAATTTCAAAACCTCCAGCTTGACTTCTGCCGCCACCAAAAAAGCGTCCTTGAGCATCTTGACCGAAGGCTTCTTTAATGAATTCGTCGGGGTCGAGAGTGAGTTTATTAGTTCGCAGCGAGCCAATTACTACTTCAATTTCTTCGTCTTTGTCGTGAACAATTGCGTAAACAACGGCTGTATGTACGTTCTCCTCTGTTACTAAAAAGTCCGCCGCTTGGGGAATAGAATCCCGATCGTCATAGCGGAGGTAGCCGATGCCGGCGATCGAAAAATTGTTCTGGACGGTGCGGTGTTTGAGCGATCGCTCGATCGCGTCCATCACCCACTTAGAACGAGACGACTGTAACACCGCATTCAGCAACTGCGGGTCGTAAAATCGGCTCAAATAAGCCGCAGCTAAAAAGTCTTCCTCCTGAGCTTGTCTGAGGGCGATCGTATCCGATCGCAAACCGTGCATCAAAGCTGTAGCGCACTTGATGTGCAGACTGACGCTGGCGTCGAGAGTTAGGAGTCCAGACTGTAAATACTCGGCAAAAATCGTGGCTGTAGCGCGGATTTGAGGGCGCAAATCGGTAAATTCTGCGTTCATTTCCCCCTGCAAATTGTGGTGGTCGATGACGGCGGCGATCGAAACTCCAGCCGCTAAAATATACTCGGTTAAGTTACAAGTAGTCCCTTGGTTGTCAATGAAAGCGCAGCCCTGAAACACCGACAAATCCTTAGTTTTTACTGTTTCCACCGTCCAGCGCTGCAACGGCAACCCTGTCAATTTAACTAAGGCAATATTTTCTTGGTGGCTGAGGGCGCCGGCGTAGATAATCTCGCATTGGATATCGTACTGTTCGGCGATTAATTTGTAAGTCCAAGCGCTGGAAAGTGCGTCGGGGTCTGGAAAATCTTGCAGCAATATTAATTGGCGATTGCCTTTGTGCCGATCGAACATTTGGCGCAATTGCTCGACTTTGCGATCGTGCAATTCTTCGCGGAGACGGCCGCGATTCTCTTCGGAAGCAACTTCGGCTTTGCTGCGCCGTTTCCCAGGGGCACTCACTGCGGGTACAACCTCGCTGCTGGAATCAAACTCAACTTTGGGGTTGCCAGATGTTTCATCGGAATTGGTAAGGGCGTGGTCTTTCATCATTAAAAATTAACAATTTAACTATTCAGCATTGGCACGACATTCGCTCTTAAACCCGGTTTCTTTGTAGATGCCTCGTTAACAAAGCCAATACTTATTACGAGAAACCGGATTTAAGAGGGTAAATTCTCTTTAACTTTTTACCTCATGCACGGCGTGTGCGTTGCAACGAAGCAATCTCAGGACTCTGAACTTCCGCAAAAAACCCCCGCGCTTGCGCTGACAGGGGTTTTAAAGGCCTATTACATATTTTTGCCATTCTTTGTGCATACCGCTCTTAACGTGTTTAGTCACTTCAAAATAAAGACCACTGTGAGGTTTCCTAGGCGGATAGCGCAGCGGCATTCCCGCTTCTTTTGGCGTGCGGCTGCCTTTATTGACATTGCAGCGCACGCAGGCGGTGACGAGGTTTTCCCAACTGTCCCCTCCTCCGCGCGAGCGGGGAATTACATGATCGAGGGTTAAATCGTCCCCCGTATAACTACAGTATTGACAAGAGTGTGCGTCCCGGTGCAAGATGTTCCGGCGGGTTAGCGGAATATCCTTATAGGGAACTCGGACGTAATGCCTGAGTCGGATCACAGTTGGTAGCGGGAAGTTTGGCGCAATAAATTTCCCGTTGTGTTCTACCTGTTCTGCTTTTCCTTTCAGCAACAAAACTACCGCCCTTCGCCAATTGGTGATGTTAAGGGGTTCGTAGGAGGCGTTCAGCACCAGAACATTGCCCATTGTTGATTATTAAAGAGAATATTTTTACCGATGGTAACACAGGTTCCCATTTAGGTGGGACGGGATCGGGAAGAGCGAGGCGATCGCAAAAAACGCTGAAAAACCGATCCTTTACCCTATACCTTCGCGCCTGCGCCCCCTAGGGCTGCATCTATTTTCTGCCTTTGGTGTTTCTCAGCGAGCTTTTTTCCCGGAGTTTTGGCCCAGATGAGGCCAGTGTGTGCGAAGGCAAAAATTTGCAAAATAAATTTTATTTTTTTCTCTAAATGCCTAATCTTCCCGGCAACAAACAGTTTAACTTTTTAGACTATTAGTAACCTTAAATGAAAAAGCTTATTACTGCTCATGAAATTTCGGCTCTTAAAGTCAGCTTTTAGCGCGTCAATTATTGCCCTTGCTGCTCAGATTTTAGCCAACAGTCCAGCCTTTGCCCAAGCGCCTTCATTCTTCTGCGGCGCTGCTGGCGGCCGCCCAGCTACAATTGCTGTCCAACAAGGCAAAAATATTCCCGTTATTTTGTGGCTAGCTGATAACTATTTTAATGAATCAGGAGAAGATGCGATTACTCGGTGCACCAGAGTCTCAGGAATTCTCAACAACTCGCAACCGCAAGGAAGCTGGGAGAATGTTGTCACAGCAGGTGCATCTAGCAACGGTCAACTAATTATTTGTGCAGCTAATCCTCAAGACGGTTCCTGTAGATTATTATATCAAGTACCCAAAGGTCAAAATCCCGAACAAGCCCGACAAGAACTCTTAAAAAGAGTTACAAATCCTAATGTAAGTGTTTCGCCTGTTAAAGTAAATTGATAGTCATTAGTAGGGACATGGCATTGCCCCTAGGTGTCAACTTAAGGTACAACCAATAGTCCGGCAGGGGTTGAAACCCCTGCCTCAAAGCTAAAGTCCTCTAAAAGAGGACTAATGAGTTGAGATTCTTCTCTTCAGTCCTCTTTGAGAGGACTTTCGCTATTAGACAGGGGTTTCAACCCCTGGCGGACTTGATGGATGACTAACGAACTTGGCGGGCTGGCAGCTTAAGTTGACACGCTTTGGGCACGGTGCGGTGTCCCTACTTGCAGATAGTTGAAACTCTTGTAAAATACTTCGGTTGAGTGGTGAAAAAATCGCAGCTTTGCTTCAGCAATTCTTCTAACCCTTCAACCTGCCTCAACCAGACAGTGCCGTTGCTTCCAGCTACAGCAATTTGCTTTCCCTCTCCACTCCAACTGACACTAACAACATTCTCCTCGAACTCAAATTGAGCAACCTGCCGCCCCGCTAAATTCCACAGCCGTACAGTCTTGTCAATTCCCACTGTAGCAAGCCGTTCTCCGTCGGGACTAAAACTAATTGATTTCGCATCAAAATGCAAGGTTTGAAATTCCTTAACTAATTCTTTTTCTGACAGATTCCACAGCCCAACTTTGCCATTCAATGTTACTGTAGCAAAGCGATACTGGTGTTGAGCCGGAGTGAAACTCAGCCCAATTGCCTGAACAGGCAGTGTTTTTTTCAGCTTGCCCGACAAATTCCAAAGTCGCACTGTAGATTTGCCATCTAAAGTCGTTATGAAATCGCCCTTTGGACTAAAATTTACGCTTCTCACTAAGCCGTTGTGACCTGGGAGTTTCAGGCTAGGCGATACTAATTGTGGCAGTTTAGACAAATCCCAAAGTGCAGCATAGCTGTCTATCCCTGCCGCCACTAATAACTTTCCTTCAGGACTAAAAGTGATGCTAGTAACAGAGCCTTTAATTCCTGTCAAAGTAGAAATATTTTTACCTGATAAATTCCATATTTTAACTGTGCTGTCCCTTCCGGCGGTCGCTAAAAATTTACCATTCGGGCTAAAGTTTACCATATTAACTGACTGCTGCAAGGCTTTCCATTCAGCAATTTTTTGCCCGGAAAAGTTCCAAAGCCGAACTCGATCGTCTATTCCTGCGGTTGCTAAAACCTGCCTGTTTGGGCTAAAAGTGACGCTGGTAACTGCACCTTTATGAGCTTGCCAATTTATCTTTGTTGGCAGAAGTGATGAGGCTTTTGTCTCCTGTGTTGCGCTAATTTTATCAAGAATTATTTGTAATGCTAATAGCGGTCTAGTTGCCGGGTATTGTTCTAGCTTGTGTTTATTTTGTACCAATGTTTTTAATTTTTTACCGGAGGCGATCGCCCTCAATAAAGCTTCTGATAAAGCTTCGCTGTTTTCTGTCTTTTGAGATACCGCTAACAATAAAGCATCGCTGCCATTTTGTTCGATTTCAATACTTGCTTGTGCCAGTTTAAACCGCTGGTAAGCGAGAGTTGAAAAGCCGATCGCCGCCAGTAACGATGCTGCCAGTACCGCAGAACCGATGCCGATCCACTGTTTGGCTTTTTGTTTGGCAGAGTCAGCTTCAATCAACGCTTTTTCGGCATCACAGACAGCTTTTTTGGTTTCGAGTGTAGCTAAATGCAGCAGTTGATTTTGGTCGCTCAAAATAACTTTCTGGCTGGCAGTCAAAAACTGAAAATCTTCGTTTCTCAAACTTTTTCCGGCCGCCCAAACTAATGCTGACTGCAAATCATCCCCTCGCAACAGTTGGGAATCATCTTCACAGCTAGAATTTAGCCAGACTTTGATTGCTTCCGAGTAAGGCGAGAGTTTTTGTAATTTTTCTTCAATTAACTCTTTGTTAAATACAGCTTCATAAATAGGATTAGAAATTGTTAGTTTTTCCCCGCGCTTAACGATTAATCCGCTTAATCGCAACTCCATTTGTTCGGCACTACCATCGGGCACAGTTTCAGTTTGTTCTAAAATTTGCTGATATAATCCTAGTCTCCTGACAATCCGCTGGTTTTCTTTGAAAAGCCGATCGCGAATTGTGGACAAATGTTCTGGGACATCCTGAGACTCCCAATTCCCCACTATTTTCAAGCGCACTACCTTCTCAACCCATTCTTGAGGATTTTGGATGGTATCTTTCCCCCCGAATGTAGGGGCGGTGCCCCCGTGCCCGCCCTGGGGTAAATTCGGGATAAATTCGGCATTTTCCAACAATAGTTTGCACAGCTTCTGAGTCAGGAACGGCTGCCCCCCCGTCCAATACAAAACCTCTCTCAAAACTTCCTGAGAGCTGTCTATAAGCTCTGCCAACCCCGCTGCTAGCGGTTGAGCTTCTGTTTCGTCAAAACCAGTTAATTCGATCGCCTTGCCAATATTAAAAGGGGTATTGCTGGTGGCATTTTGCTCGCGGCACAAATCCGTCGGCGATGCTACGCCTAAGAGGGCCCAAGTTAGGCGATCGAACTCTGAATTGTTGGCGCGCTTGTTGTAGCACGATCGAATTAAGGCTAAAAAATCGTCGGCGGGAAAATCTAGGGCGAGAATGCTGTCGATTTCGTCAATAAAAATGACAATATTGCTGGAAATGTTGGGTAAGAGTACGGTTTCGATGAATTCGCTCAATCTTTGAACCGGAGTTAAAAAATTGCGATCGCGCCACCAAGTCCGCACGTTGACAATATCCGACAGGTTAAAGTTATTTTCGAGAATGCGTAGCAAACCAGCATACCACTGTTCGGGAGTGACGCCGCGGTTGCCAATTTCCGAAATGTCGATCGCAGCACAAGCAATTCCTTCATTCCTCAGCCGCTGAATTGTCCGCACCTGCAAGCTAGATTTGCCCATTTGCCGGGAATTCAAAACATAGCAAAATTCCCCGGCTTTCAATCCGTTATAAAGGTCGTCGTCGGCTTGCCGCTTCACGTAATTTGGAGCGTTATTGGTGAGACTGCCGCCGACTTGATAGTAACTGGGTTTTGTGGTAAAATTCATAGGATAAGATGGTAAAGTTCAAAAAAAATATTGGGATCATTCGGCGGTTGAAACCGCTACTACACAAACAAAGTCCGCCTTCGCGGACTGAAGAAATGAGGCGTATTAAAGGAAACTTTTGTATGATACATTGTACCACAATAAAACATGAAAAGTGATTGGATTGGATATCACCGCGAAAAAGATAAGTTAAGAGGTGAAATTTGGTCTTTGCTGAAGCAGCAAGCCGCATCTATTGGCGATCCGTTTGGTCATATTCCCAACTTTGTCGGTGCACAGGTGGCGGCCGAAAAATTAGAAAATTTACCAATTTGGCAACAAGCAAAAACGATTAAGTGCAATCCAGATTCGCCACAAATTCCGGTGCGGATGCGGGCTTTGCAAGATGGAAAACGCCTGTATATGGCAGTACCGCGCTTGACAGACGATCGCTGTTTTGTTGAGTTGACTGCTGAGGATTTGCAGAGACAAAATATATCAATTGCCGAAAGTGCGCTCGCCCGCAAAGCACTTGCTTGCGGACAATTGGTAAGTTTTGCAGAAATGGAGCCGATTGATTTAGTAATAGTCGGCTGCGTAGCCGCAGGCCCCAACGGTGGAAGAACCGGTAAAGGTGCAGGATTTGCCGATTTGGAATTGGCTATGTTGCAAGAATTCGGGTTAGTACAAATCGATACGCCAATTGTGACAACAGTGCATCCTTTGCAAATAGTCGCAGATTCGCGTTTGCCAATGCAAGCTCACGATTGGGCGCTGAATTGGATTGTTACTGCCCAGGAGGTAATTGAGACTCATACAATTTATCCGCGCCCGAAAGGGTTAAACTGGGATAATATACGGCCGGAACAGTTAGAGCAAATTCCGATTTTGCGAAAGTTGAGAGCAAGACTAGATAACGAGTTTCTGTGCTAAAGTTGTCTACAGTTTACTATTGTAGAATATGAAAGTTATTTTGGGCGACATCACAAAACTCGAAGTTGATGCGATCGTGAATGCTGCAAATAGCAGCTTACTTGGTGGTGGTGGAGTAGATGGAGCAATACACAGAGCAGCAGGCTCGGAACTTTTTGAAGAATGCCGATTACTTGGAGGATGTAAGACTGGAGATGCTAAACTAACTAAGGGATATAAATTGCCTGCACGCTTCGTCATCCACACAGTAGGCCCAGTATGGCGGAAGGGTAATGATGGAGAACCGGAACTCTTAGCCGAGTGTTACCGTAAGTGTATGCAGATTGCCACAGAGCGAGAGTTTGAGAGTTTGGCATTTCCTTGCATTAGCACCGGCATTTACAGCTATCCTAAAGCTCTAGCAGGTGAGATTGCAGTGAAGGTATGCTGGGAATATATACAAAATAATGGTGGTTCTCCAAAAGTAATTTTTTGCTGTTTCGATCAAGAGAATTATGAAATCTATGAGAGGATTCTATCTAAATACAACCGTAAAAAATCTCTCTAAAACTTCATCTAACGCACCCGACAAGTTTAGAATTTACTCATTTTATCTTAAGGCAAAAGAGAATTTACAGCGATCGCCCCAATTTCTATCCCTTCAATAATAATCGGTATAACAGCCGATCGCCCAAAATCCAACCTTTGACTGTAATCTGGCTGCTCAACTTCAACAAGAGGTTGAGAGTACACCTCAACCAGTCCTTCAACAAGATTCACAATCCAATAAATCGCAATTCCAGCGCGGGCATAAATCCGTTTTTTGACAGTGCGATCGCGCTGAAGTGTCGTATCAGATACTTCAATAATCAGGGCAATATCTTCAGCACCCGGATGGCGATCGAGATACTGTCGCGTATCCCCTCGAACAACCACTATATCAGGTTCGGGTTCGCTGTTGGATAGCGTTATCGGTTCTTGGGAATCAACATACCACCCCGCAGGTAAAATATTCTCTAAAGCTGTTCTGGCAAGACGAGTTGTTGCTCGATGCGGTGGATTTTTTGGTATTTTGAAAACCAGCCAACCTTCCAGCAATTCTACAGAGTCATCATCCGTGAGAATGCCAGCTTGAATTATCGCATGATACTGCTCGATGCTCAAGCGCCAAATCAGATCGTTCGGAATTGCTGCAACAGTTTCGACGGGCGGCATAACTGTCTGGGCTAGTTGATTATTGTTTTATTTTACTGTTTCTTTAACGAACCGCGAAGGCGCGAAGCAAGACAGAAGAAGACTGTAAGTTGATGATATATCTACTTTGTGGTGAACACGCGCCATGCAATGAAAGCAGTAAAACCTAGATAACCAAACACGGCTATCCAATCTAGCCAATTATCGGATGTTATCAAAAAAATATCGTTCATGGGCTGTTTTAATCTAAAAAGAGGTAGATTGTGATTTGTCGTTTTGTGGGGGCGGGTTTATGAGATTGTTCATTTTAGGCAATTATTGTCGGTGAACCCGCCCCTACCATATCTGGAATTATAGGATAGCAGAGCGATCGGACTTAGACGATCGCGCTCAAGTGCGATCGAAAATATTGTCGGTACAGTTCGCACCTCGGCACGCACTCGTTCCCCTGCAATCTCACCAACCCCAAACTATCTAATTTAAACGCCTGCATCGCCTTTAATTGCACCGAAGAATCCGCCGCCACAATCTCTCTCATCCCCTGTGCCAACTCTGGATATTCTTCCAAATTCCACAACTGCCGGCGCAAATGGTCGCTGTAAATTCCAGCATCTGCGATCGCAGTTTCTTTTAATTCATCTAGTGTCAAATCCGATCGCGAAATGTGATATAATGCAACTCGCACTAAATACGGATGTCCGCCGACAATTGTCGTCAATTTTTCAACTTCTGCATCCGACCAATTCAAATTATGGCGCGCTGCTAAATCTTGTATTTGCTGAGAGTTGAATTCGGGCAAATCTACGGGAAGTCCGACGTTAAAAGGCGATTGATTGATGTTCATCGGGATGTAAACTTCGGTGGAGTGAACTACAATTAATCGCAGTTTTTTCCAGATGTCGCGTCGCTTCGATTCTTCGTGCCACGCCCGCAGCAGTCCTAAAAAGTCTTCGGCAATGTCGGGATATTGGAAAACGCGATCGATCTCGTCTAATCCTAAAATTAAAGGACTGTCGATTTGCGGTAAAATGTATTTTTCAAAGTAATCTTTGCAGTTGACTTTGCTGCCAAAAATCTCGTCCCAATAATCGTCTAATTGATTGGGTAAGTGCAACTCGCGGCCGACGTAAGCGCAAAACCACTTTAAGAATTTATCTAAGTTGGCGAATACGGCTTTATCTACTAACTGAAAAGTTAGCGGCACGGTGCAATAGCCTTGACGGGCTCCGTGATGCAAAATTCTTGCCATCAAGGAAGTTTTACCCATTTGTCTCGGTGCTTTAATTCTAATTAAGGCACTGGGCTGCACAATAGTTTGATAGCAGCGTTCTTCGATGGGCGGGCGTTCTACATAAAATTGAGAAGCGACATCGACTTGTCCTCCCGGTAATTCAGGTTCGGCGGCGGGTAGAGGTATTTCGTCGTTGCTAATTTCTAATAGCTGTTTTTGTGTTATATCTTCCGTTTGTTCAGTGACGGGTGCGGGTTTTTCTGCTAGCAAATTCAGAACTTCTTCGATAATAATTGGAGTGTCGGCGGTGGTTTTCCATTCCCTCTGTTTGATGCGGTACAGATAGCCCCGCAAGTCGTGATTTAGAGGCGCGTTCAGGGGAAAGCCGACGCGGATGGGGAGAATTATGGGTTTTCTGTCAGGCCGGGAGTCTTGCAGTTCTTTTGCTTGCTGAACTTGATATGTTAGCAGTTCGCTTTGGTTTCCCGTTGGTGGCAACAGTAGCAGCAAATAATCGCATTCTTGGAGGAAGAAATTAATGCGATCGAACCAATTATCTCCTAATCTAATGTTATTTTCTGCTGTGAAAACTGTATGACCGATCGCGCTTAAGGCCGTTTCTAACTGTTTTCCTAACTCGCGATCCGGTTCGGCGCTGCGATAACTCACAAATACTTTAACAATTCTGCTGCTGGTGGCTGTTTCCCCCGCTGCTGGCGAATTGTCCAGCTCGTCTAAATTTTCCGATTCCTCCAGTTTAGCCGATCGATGGTCGCTAGCAGCCAGAGTCATTTCAAAAGCCGCGAACAACTGTCGAATTTTACTCAAATCCGCACCTTCTCTACCCTGCTTAATTTTGCTGACTGTATCGGCACCGACGCCAGACTCAGCCTCGATTTCCGTCAGAGTACCTCTAATGTTATGTCGGTCAGACCATTCTTGGAGCGCCTCGTTAAGTTTCTTTAAGCCAGAGGCAGTGAGAATGCGACCACGATCGCGTTTTGACTTGAGCACTTCGCTTGCACTGAAAGGGGAACGAATCTAGAAATTTTAACGCCTTAAGTCCCTATTTTAGGCGATTTTAAGGAAGATAGTCAGCCAGCCGGAATTTAAGGGATTTTACTTGAAGAGGTTTTTGGGGCGATCGACTCCTCAAACTCTGTCCTGATAACGGCTTCAACAGTTGAATATATTTGAGGAGAAAAAGTTTTTCTTAACTCCCCAATCTCCGCCGCTAATGACGATTTAACTTTTTAGAGTAGATACACCAAGCAAAAAAGGAGAACCCAAATGAACAAAATCTTACACAGACTGGCAATGGCCGCTTTGGGAACTGCCGCCATTTTCACCATTAATACACTTAATAATTTAACAGAAGCATCAGCCGCTGGTAAATTTGACGAACCAGAAATTTATCAAAACACAGTTTTTCCACTTGGCGTACCGGGTCAGTTCCATAAATAGGCAAATTCATTGATTGATTTAATTTAATTAAGGAGAAATTATGAAGTCTACACTCTGTTCGCCGCAACCTATAGCTACAAAATCTGACTCGGTTGATACTGAGGCGATCGATGCCTGCACTGCACTTGCGTGGGTGGAATTGGTAGCATTAGATGCCAGCGATCTCACCGGGGATGATTGGCTGGCTTTGTGCGATGATATAGATAGCGGGGAAATCTACCGCTGCTGGTTTTTGTGGCGCGACCGCGAAGTTAGCGGTAATTGGGAAGCTTACGATCCTTTGAGCGATCGCCGATTTGTTGCTAAAGGAAAAGTTTTTCTCAAAGCCGCGATCGACTCCCTTGAAGATGCTAGAAATCGAGAAGTCGCTTAAGTTGAATTCATGTCAGGTGCATAAAATTTGTGCATACAAAACAAGAATTCTGCCAAGAGAATTCGCCACTGTACAAACTTTCGTCCGCCGACGCGAGACTGGAAGAAAAAGGGGTAATAGAACCGGATTTGATAGGAGTCCCGGAAACGGAATACTCTCAGAGCAAATAAAAAAAATACGGCTGCGGGCAAGAGTTGACTGTATGATGCTAGGTGCTTCGTCTCGAAAGCGGTCGAGAACACTGTGACCGCCGCTTTCTCGTTGCAGCCGTTAAATTCTTTCTCTTCAAACATGACTCCTAAACTGCGATGGCTGTTGCCTGCCGCCCTTAGTCTTTTCTCGATCGTCCTTCCCGCAAAAGCTGATACACTAACATCTTGGCACTTCGATGCCCGCGAAAACCAACTCAATTTAACAACAGATTCAGGAGTTCAGCCGGAAGTCAAACTAATCCCCAATCCCACCCGCTTAGTAATTGACTTACCGGGAATAGTCTTGGAATATCCCGAAACTCCTCAAAGTTACAACTCAGCTATTCAACAAATTAGAGTCGGGCAATTTGACACCGGAACTACCAGGTTAGTGATACAATTAACTCCCGGTTATAAGTTAGATCCGCAAAAAGTCCGAGTCATTAGAGAATCTTCCACTCGCTGGTCATTTCAGTTGCCGAATCCAGAGCAAATAGCGGGTAACGAGTTTTTTCAACCAACAGCTATTACCCAGATCGAACAAAAACCCAGTCAAGTTCCCCTAACTGTTTCTTCAGCAACTCCCAGAAATTATGCCGCTGACTTGGGGATTTCAACAGGTTCCGAAATGAGCGCAATCAAGCCTCAAATCGAAAGTGCGATCGAACAGTATAGATCCCTCAGCGCCGGAATGTTTTTTCTGGATTTAGATACAGGAAACTATTTGGATATCAAGGGCGATCGAGTATTTCCGGCCGCCAGTACCATCAAGTTACCAATTCTAATTGCTTTTTATCAAGATGTAGACGCAGGCAAAGTTAGCCTAGACGAAACATTAGTTATGAAGTCCGACTTAGTAGCCAGCGGTTCTGGAACTATGCAAGACAGACCAAATGGCACTCGGTTTAGCATCAGAGAAACCGTAGATAAAATGATTACCATCAGCGACAATACAGCCACCAACATGATTATTGAACGTTTGGGGGGAATTGCTAAACTCAACGAGCGTTTTCGCAGTTGGGGATTAACTGATACCAGAATTCGCAATTGGTTGGGAGATTTTCAAGGAACAAATACCACAAGTTCTGTGGATATGGTAAAGTTGCTGGCGATGCTGTCTCGCGATAAATTAGTTTCTGAATCGAGCCGAGAACAGGCTTTAGAATTATTGCGGCGTACAACAACTAGAACGCTGCTTCCTTCGGGTTTAGGGGCGGGAGCCGTGATTGCTGACAAAACCGGAGATATCGGCTTTGTAGTTGGCGATGCTGGAATTATTGATATGCCCAACGGTAAGCGTTATTTAGCGGCAATCTTTGTCAAACGTCCTTACAATGACCCGATTGTGAGAGATTTTGTCCGTCGAATTTCGCGGATTGTTTACAATTATTTAGACCAACCTGCGGCGAGAGTACCGGATAATTTGCGTTGATCTGAGATGTTGCACCATTGTCAATCAGCCTTTTGAACGGGCTCTGGGCCCGTTCCACAAGAAAATCTACTCTTTGTGGAACAGGCATCTTGCCTATTCTTGAGAATAATGCAATATCTCAGGTTGATCAGACAATTCGGCGATTGAAATCGCTACTAAGCTGTTGTGCATTTAAATAGAATGTCAAAAAACACTCTAATTCTTGTGGGGTGGGCGTCTCGCCCGCCCTGAATATGCAATTTAAATGCGTGACAGCTTAAGGATCGCGAATTAAATAACTTACAATTTTAATTGTTATTGTGGGATGGGCGTCCCGCCCGTCCTTTTTGGACG
>NZ_JAUBTT010000199.1:5014-5583 GCF_036705125.1 Microcoleus sp. B7-D4 | reverse complement strand
GTCACCTACACAATTACGGCCACTAACAGTGGGCCGAGTGCGGCAACCAATGTGGCGATCGCCGACACCATTGTTCCTGGTTTAACAGGAGTCAGCGTCTCAGAGGGCGGAAGTTACAACGCAACTACAGGTATTGTGACTTGGACGGCCATCCCATCCCTAGCCCGGGCAACCAGCGCCAACAGAACCGTCAGTTTCGCAGTTCCCGCCACCGGCGGCCCGATCGCCAACACTGCTAGCAGCACCTCAACTAGCCCAGACCCCAATCCTGCCAACAACAACGGCAGCAGCCCGTCGGCAAGAGTTACCACTGCTATCACCGCTGCCCCGACTCCGACTCCCCCACTCCCACCAACTCCGACTCCCCCACTCCCACTCCCACCGACTCCGACTCCCGCCAACCTACGGCCGATAGCTAGCAACGTCAACCTCGAAATCGCCCCCAGCAGCGCTGTGGCGATCGCAGGACTCGGAGGAAGCGACCCCGACGGCTCGATCGCATCCTTCACCATCAACACCGTCCCACCAGCAAATGAAGGGCTGATATTTTTAGGCAATCCCGAAACCGG
>NZ_JAUBTT010000199.1:0-4914 GCF_036705125.1 Microcoleus sp. B7-D4 | reverse complement strand
GCTGAGATTAACCAATTATTTTTCCAATCGACAGCCAACTTTACAACAGCAAATTTCACCTACAGCGCTACAGACAACCAGGGCGCTACCAGCCCCGCCAGCGCTACTGTATCGGCGCTGCTGCCGATGCCAAACGAACCGCCCGTAGCTAACAACGTCAACCTCGAAATCGCCTCCAGCAGCGCTGTGGCGATCGCAGGACTCGGAGGAACCGACCCCGACGGGTCGATCGCATCCTTCACCATCAACACCGTCCCACCAGCAAATGAAGGGCTGATATTTTTAGGCAATCCCGAAACCGGCGGCCGGATTGTCACCGCCGGTGAAATTCTGACACCTGCTGAGATTAACCAATTATTTTTCCAATCGACAGCCAACTTTACAACAGCAAATTTCACCTACAGCGCTACAGACAATCAGGGCGCTACCAGCCCCGCCAGCGCTACTGTCTCTGCCATTCCCCTGAACGAACCAACACCACCAACACCAACAACACCGCCAACACCAACACCGCCAACACCGCCAACACCGCCAACACCACCAACACCGCCAACACCACCAACACCGCCAACACCAACACCGCCAACACCGCCAACACCAACACCAACACCACCAACACCGCCAACACCACCAACACCGCCAACACCGCCAACACCAACACCCGCAGCGGAACCAACACCACCAACACCGCCAACACCAACACCCGCAGCGGAACCAACACCACCAACACCGCCAACACCAACACCCGCGCCGGAACCAACACCCGCGCCGGAACCAACACCACCAACCCCAGCCCCGCAACCAACACCAACACCAACACCAACCCCAGCCCCGCAACCAACACCAACACCAACACCAACCCCAGAAGCAACCCCTATATTCAACCCAGTACCCGAACCCGATACCAGTTGCGGTTGCCAACCACTGCCCCTACCGCCCAACATCACATTTATCCCACCCCAGCCTTCACAAATACTCAACTTCGACTCCAACGCCGCACAACTCATCGACATCCAAAACACCAGCATCGGCACTCCTGGAAACGATTCCTTAACAGGGAACGAAACTAACGAACTGTTTCTCTCATTTGAGGGCGACGACACAGTGTTAGGTGAAGGCGGCAGCGATATCATCTTCGGCGAACAACAACGAGACTTCATCGCCTCCGGCCTCGAAAACGACATCGTTTATGCCGGCAAAGAAACCGATGCCGTATTTGGTGGCAAAGACAACGATCGCATTTTTGGCGATCGCAATGGAGACACATTGTACGGCGATCGCGGTGCCGACACCATAGTCGGCGACAACGGCAACAACATCGACTTAACCGACAACGACGGCGACCTAATTTTTGGCGGTTCTTCAGGCGACGCCATTGGTAGCAATCAAGGTTCCGACACCGTTTACTCCGGCAAAGGCCCAGACATCGCTTACGGGGGGATCGACAACGACTTGATTTGGGGTGACAAAGGCCCAGACACCCTTTGGGGCGACAAGGGAGACGACTCTGTGTTTGGCGGCGTCCTCAACTCCCTCGATAGCGACCCCGACGGCTTCGATTTACTGTTGGGAGGCGATGGCAACGACCTACTTAACGGCCAAGAACAAGACGATACCTTGCGAGGTGGTAACGGCTTCGATTTGCTGTTTGGAGGCAAAGGGGGCGATGGCATTTTCGGCGAAACTGACTCGGATACTCTCTACGGCAATCTAGGTTCTGACACCATAGTCGGCGACTACGGCACTCCAGCGGGCAGTACAGTTGCCACCGATGAAGGTGATTTAATTTTCGGCAACGACACCGGCGATATCATCGGCGGCGGCAGCGGTAACGATAGCATTTTTGCCGGCAAAGGTAATGACTTAGTTTATGGTGGCAAAGATAATGACCGGATTTGGGGTGAACTCGGTTCCGATACCATTGTCGGCGATGAGGGAGACGATTCGCTTTACGGCGGCTTGCAAAACGAGTTAGTGTCCGATGTTGATGGACGCGACTTGCTATTTGGGGGAGAGGGGAATGACTTCCTCAATGCGGGTGAGAGTTCCGATTCTTTGAGTGGGGGTTTTGGTAACGATACCCTTCGTGGAGGCAAGGATGACGATGTAGTACAGGGAGATGCTGGCGATGATTTGATGTACGGCGACTCGGGCAGCGATATTTTGTGCGGCGATGAAGGTAACGATACCATTAGTGGCGATCGCGGGGAAAATCTGCGAGGCGCTGTGGGTGAAGACGGCCAGCAAGACTGCATCAACGGTGGCAGTGGCGATGACCTGTTATACGGCAATGAAGGTCAAGATACTCTCAATGGTGATGATGGTAATGACACTATTTACGGCGGGAAAGATCGCGATATTCTCAATGGGGGTGTTGGGGATGACTGGCTGTTTGGTGATGGGGGAGATGATACTTTGATTGGGGGTATGGGGAACGATCGTTTTGTGTTAAGCGCTAATAGCGGTATTGATACTGTGCTCAATTTTTCCGTAGGAACTGATAAGTTTGTCCTGGCTGGTGGCTTGAGTTTTGAGGCTTTGCAAATTAACTCGATGGCCAATGGCACACTGCTACAAGTTGCGGCGACTGGTCAGGTTTTGGCTCAGGTTTTTGGGGCTGATAATACTATTACTTCTCTGGATTTTCTGACTCTTTCTCCTTAAGACAGGTTTCACAAAAAACAGCGTGTAGGGTTCCATTCACACAGCACCTTACCGCTGTTTATTCAAAAATTCTAATCCTAAAAAAATAGCTGCGATGCTTCCTGCTACACAAATTTCTCGGTTTGCTATTTTTAACAAAACTTCGGTAATTGGGACTAAAACTACTTCAATATCTTCTGTAATATCCAATTGGATTTTGCTAGCAAGCTTGACATTTTTAGCAAAGTATAGGTAGATAGAATTGGTGTCTTTGACGGGGTTATCATATAAGGTTGCGAGTTCCAAAATTTCTTCAGCAACATATCCAGTTTCTTCGGCAAGTTCTCTGGCGGCTGCCGATTTCCCGCTCTCTTCAGCAGGGTTGAAAGATCCAGCAGGCAGTTCCAGCAAAATTTCGCCTACTCCGTGCCTGTATTGGCGCACTAATACAAGTTCTTGCTGCTCTGTCGTGGCAAATACGAGGGCGATATTGGGTCGGACATTAACAAAAAAGTCGTCTATAATTTGTCCGCTTGGCAATTCTATTTCATCTTGTCTAACCTGACACCATTTGTTGTTAAGAACGAAGCGCGATCGCAATAATTTCCATTTAGTTAAATTTTTCATATCGCAATAATGCTAAACTTTCAGCGTCATCCGAAGGCAAAATTTTCCCATCCATAATCTATTTCAGATCAAAAATTTCACCCAGCAGCCATGCCATACAGAAAATTACCACGAAAATTTTGGGCAGACTTACAAAAATTGACTGTTAATTCTCTAGCACCCGGATTGTTTGCGATCGAGTCACTGAGTCTGAGTCTAGCAGTCGCCGCCGCAGTTGCAGCAGTGGCCGCAACACTGGAACCAGCAAATGCTTCTACAGTCACAAGTTGGCAATTCGATCCGGCGACAAATCAGCTAGAAATTACTCTCCCAGAGGGAACAACCCCCACATATTCTCTACTCAACCCGTCTCAGATTGCTGTGGATTTGCCCAATACTGAGATCGGAGTAGATGCAACTCAGCTATACCCACAAGGTAGAGTGCGTTCTGTGGGGGTGAGTCAACTTCAACCGGGAAGGGCGAGAATTCTGGTCAATTTGGCTCCAGGAGTCGGTTTCAGGGCAGGGCAAGTTCAATTCCAAAGAATTGGGGTAGAAAATCGCTGGGTGTTACGCCCTTCGATCGAACCGACTCCAATTATGGAAACTCCCGAAACTAAACCCCAGCCTGCAATACAAGTACCGCAAAACCAGCCGCCGACTGATTCCAACTCAACTGCTGCCTCAAAGGTCGATCGAGCTGAGCCTCCTACTTCCCTGAATCCCGCTACAAATTATTCGCAGCCGCCAACTCCAAATGACCAAATCCGGCCGCTAAGAGTGCCTTTAGTCAATGTTCGCCTTGACGAACGCCGTGGGGTACAAGCTGCTGCTCTACCCCGCCTATATCCTCAAATAACGGCTGCAGCAGCACCCCAACAGCGGACGCTTACTTTTGGTGAACCGCTTCCTCGCGGACGATCGAATGCTCCTTTGCAGGCTGCGGCTGGGGCGAATGTCTTGTTACCGACGGGCACGGAGCTCAGTTTGCTATACCCAGGCGATCGGGCTTTGCGCCTGCAAGCGAAGCCCAGCCGAGAGGAAGTGCTGTTGCTGCAAGGGGGAATTCTCGACAGTCGCGGTAATACGATCGTACCTGCTAATACGCCGGTCATAGGCCGGTTTGAAACAACGAACCTCGGCAGTCGATTTGTGGTCGAAGCTATTAGTCTCAACGGCCGCAATATCCCTCTCTTCGCTCGCTCGGAGCCCGTGGGCGGCCGCCGACAAGAGCCTTCCGATCGCAGTTTGTTGCGAAATACTGGTATTGGTGGCTTAGCTTTGTTCTTGCTGAGCGGCTTTTCTGGTATCGGTTTGTTGGCGGGAGCAGCCGGTGGTGTTGCTACAACTTACGTCGCTGCTCCTCAACCTGCTACGATTCAACCCGGCCAAATTTTGCAAGTTCAGTTAACGGAAGATTTCCCCCAGTTAGGTTTTTGAAGGAAGAGGGAAGAAGGAAGAGGTTCGAGGTTCGAGGTTCGAGGGAAGAAGGAAGAGGTTCGAGGTTCGAGGTTCGAGGTTCGAGGGAAGAAGGAAGAAGGAAGAGGGAAGAATTTTTTCTTCCCTCGAACCTCTTTGTTGTTCAAAATTTACTTAGGATCGCGAATTAAATAACTTACAATTTTAATTGTTATTGTGGGATGGGCGTCCCGCCCGTCCAAAAAG
>NZ_JAUBTT010000041.1:0-67140 GCF_036705125.1 Microcoleus sp. B7-D4 | reverse complement strand
GTGTTTTTACTGACAATCCCAGCTTTTTTGCGAAAACGCGCGAGCTTAAACAAAATGGTACACCGCATATTTGTCTATAAGTGTATCATTTTGTCTATTTATTCGCTACCTAGGGACTAGCTCCCTGGTAGGACAGGGATTAAGTTTACCCTGGCTAGTAAAACGACTAAAAATTAGCCGTGTTTCTGATGTAATGCAGGAAGCTGGGCAGTTACAGATTCAGTTGATCGCTTCCAAAGCGGCTCAAGATGAGCTAGATAGTTTGCTGAAATCTGGTGTGTTGCCGAAGGCAGTTTACGAAGAGTTATGGGCATCATATCAAGCACGAGTAGCACACTCTGAGCGAGTGCTGCGCGATCTCTACAATAAACATCGGGCCGGGCAAGTACAGGGCGATCGCACCGGGCTAGATACGATTCGGCGGCGATTGCTTCTAGCAGAAAAAGGAGCAGTTAGCGATGCCCTCCGCAAGCGAATTGTCCCAGAGGATCTGGTTCATCCTTACATCAAAGATTTGGATGAGAAACTTCTAACGTTGGCAGATGACTAGCGCGAATGCGAAGGTAATCAATCATCTGGTGAACTAGCTCTGGACGGGTGACGACCAAGATGGTAGAACCTGCTTCTAGAACAGTATTGCCGTTTGGAATCTCCAGATTGGCGCAGGCATGGCATTGATAACCAATAATCAGCGAACCTTTTGGAAAACGAGGGTCTTGAGCAATTTGAGCAACGGTGCGACCTGCCACATTGCAATCGCCTGGAACGGGCAGCTTTAGCACCTCGACTTGTCCTTGTTCAAAGTGCATCATCGATTCGATTTGAGGGTATTCAATCGCATTCGCCATTGTTGCGACTGCCAAATCAATCGTGCTGATGATGTGACTGGCTCCGGCAAGGCGATAGGCTTCCATGAATTCGCGATCGCGCATCCGCACCACAATATGGGAAATGCCATAGCTCCTGGATAGGGTGATGAGCGCTAAATTCAGTGCATCATCCCTGAGTGCTGCAACGACTGCGTTTGCTTGTTTAATTCCCGCTTCCAGAAGAACCGTTGTACTCACCGCACTGCCTTCAAATGCCATCACTCCGATTTTTTCACGAGCAAAGCGACAAGCCAGCGGGTCGGCATCGAGGATTGCAACCGTATGACCGAGTTTTAATAACTGCTGGGCTAAACCCAGCCCCATCATTCCTGCTCCACCAATTAATACGTACATGACTATTTGTCGCCCCAAAAATGAACTTTCCCGATCATCGCTATGAGCGATATTGTGTTGGGTTTCTATCAGTTTAATCGGCTTGTGGGGTGGCTTCTACCGGGCTTACTTATTACCTGTTCGACAGTTAATTTAATCGGGTTTTGGGGTAGGCATTGCTAGCCCGCCCCTCAAGGGATGTTCCTCAGTTAGCTGCGTAGGGGGAACCCTACATAATCTTAGGAACTTTAAAAAACTCCCCATCGCGATCGGGAGATCCCTCCAAAATACTTTCTCCCTTAGCAAAAGGTTGCAAATCGTCCGATCGCATTACATTACTAACATCGATCGCCCGCGTTGTCGGCTGTACCTTACTCGTATCTAGTTCGCTCAACTGCTCAAAATAATCCAAAATACCGTTAAGTTGACCAGTAAACTGCTCTTCTTCTTCCGGCGTTAATTCCAATCTCGCTAAATTCGCTACTTTCCGAACTTCTTCTCTGTCAATCATAAAAATCGGGAATGGGGAATGGGGAATGGGCAATTGGGCATTGGGCATTGGGCATTGGGCATTGGACATAGGGAATTGGTTATTTGTTATTAGAGAAACGACTAACTACCAACTATTAACTACTAACTATGCCCTATGCCCCGTGCCCCATGCCCATCCTAGTTAAAAATACACATCAATTTGCGATCGGCCTGTCGTCTTCAGCCAATTTTGTACCTCAATGTAATTGTTTGGGGCCAAGCGAATAGCCTCCTTCCAATAATCCGCAGCTTTATCAAACAGCCCTTCCGCGCCTTCAATATTGCCAGCTTCCTTTTCCTTTTCCCCTTGATAGTGGTAAATTACAGCAATATTATTCAGTGCTTGTGGCATTCTCGGATTGAGATCCAAAGCCTCGCTGTAATATTCCAAAGCTTTATCGTGTTCGCCGTTGCTAGTATGGATCAGCCCCATATTGTACAAGACATAACTGCGATCGTAAGGATCTTCCTCCAGCTTCAGCGCTTCATGATAATTGTCCAGGGCTTCAGCATATTCGCCATCTGCTTGAGCTGACATACCATCCCGGTAATAAGCAAAAGCTTCCTTCGCCTGCTTTTTGGCTGGCATAATCTTGAGGATGATATCAGCCATTACCGTGAAACTTTTGTCAATAAAGTTATCGTTGCGTTGAGTTCTTGGCATATGCGATTCTTTGGTTAGTGGCTAATCCGAAAAATTAGCCTGTAAAGTTTTGCTATTAATAATTGCGCCACTGTTGTAGTGGGCCGTTGTGTTGAGGGCGCTAAAAAGTTTAGTCGATCGCAAGTGCGAACCTTAAAACACGCCCTTGGGTTTAACACCCGCGCAAGCTCTATCTATTTTATAGAAGTCTTGCAAGACTTGCAAAAAAACTAGATTTCTTTAACATATCTCTGGCACTCTACACAAAACTTACAAAAACCCGCGCCGAAGGGAAAAGTTCTGCTGGAGGGTGCAGGGGCCATCCTCTCCTCTTCGATGGCTTTCCTTCGGATTGCTTTGCTAACGCCAACGGGCGATCGCGCACCGTACCTTACTAACTGTACCCATAATCCACCCTCCTTGACCCTCAGAGCAAACAAGCAAAAGCAAATGCCGAAGAGAAATTCAATCACAAAGTTTTATTAAGCTATTCGAGTTCAGCCCATACTTAAAAGTTATTCGGCAAAACACTAGCAATATTTTGCCCCAAAGTCAAGGGCAGCATCAAAAAAAATCCGAAACCCGATCGCCAAAACCAGCTCGAATTCCCGCAATATATAATAAAAATAACCGGGTAATTTTCACAGAGAGAAACCTATGGCTCCGAATCCCACCATTATGCAAGCCGTCGAACAACTTGGCTACCGCGTTACGGTTGGAGACGTGGCGGCAAAAGCTGGATTAGATGTCAATTTTGCCCAGCGAGAACTGTTAACCCTCGCCTCCGAAGCAGGCGGCAACCTGCAAGTAGCAGAATCCGGCGACATTGCCTACCTATTCCCCAAGAACTTTCGAGATATTTTGCGAAACAAATTCTTGCGCTTGCAGTTGCAGGAATGGTGGCAAAAAATCTGGCGAGTTTTATTTTACCTGATTCGGATATCTTTTGGCATAGTGCTGGTAGCTTCCATCCTCTTAATTTTTGTTGCTATCACTATTTTAATCTCCAGTTTACTCTCCAGCAGCGACAGCAATAACAGCGGCGGCGGAGGAGACGGTGGTAGCGGGGGCGGCAGAGGCGGCGGCTTTTCCTTTTTTCCCTACTTCTGGAACGAGTTAAGCTGGATATTTTACTGGAACCATGACCAACCATACTACCAGCAGCGATCGCGCTTAACTGGCCCAAAACCCGAGATGAGTTTTCTGGAAGCAGTTTTCTCCTTTCTCTTTGGAGACGGCAATCCCAATCACAATCTAGAAGAGCGCAAGTGGAGCGATATTGCGACTGCAATTCGCAACAACCGAGGTGCCGTCGCCGCCGAACAAATTGCCCCCTATCTCGAAAATCTTGGACAGGGATACGCCCGAGAATACGAACAATATATGCTACCGGCTCTCGCCCGTTTTGACGGCCGCCCCGAAGTCAGTCCCGAAGGGCAAATAGTCTACCATTTTCCGCAATTGCAAACCACAGCCACCGAGAGAAATTCTGAACCAGTAGCAGCTTATTTGCGAGAAATGCTGTGGCGTTTCAGCAACGCCAGTTCAGGACAAATCATGCTCGCAGCAGGGTTAGGAGCCGTCAATCTTGTCGGTGCGTTAGTTTTGGGGAATCTATTAACTAATAATTTAATCGTCGGTGGATTTATCGGTTTCGTCAGCGCTGTTTATCCCATGCTCCTAATTTACGGCGTCGGATTTCTCGCAATTCCTTTAATTCGCTACTTCTGGATTCAGTGGAAAAATAGCCGGATAGAAGCCCGCAATCAAGAGCGTCAGCAGCGAGCAATGTTATTAAACGAACCCGATGCCAACTTGCTCAAAAAACTGGCCTACGCCCAGGAATTTGCAGCAGAAAACGTTCTGACTGGAGAAGACTTAGCTTATACAACAGAAACAGAATTAACCCAACAAGAACTAGAACAGTCAGCCAAAATAGATGCCGAATGGCAGCGCAGGCTCGATCGCTCGGACAAGTTGTAATACTAATGAAAAAAACTGTGGTTTGTTGTTAAGTTAGGTTGTGAGCATCTCAATGAAAGCAGCAAAGCTAGAAATTGGAGTTTTGGGGCAGGAGGCAGGAGGCAGGAGGAAAGAGGAAGAAGGAAGGAGCCAGAAGAAGTGTTTTTACAAATATGAGATGCTCCCGTTAGGTTGAACTGAAATCTGGTACTCTTTTCAAGAATAGGCAGGAGGCCTGTTCCACAATAAAATATCTTTGTTGGGGAACGGGCTTTTAGCTCGTTGCTAAGAATTGTGGAAAATATCAATCTTTATGGATGTCAGAAGTTTTTTTAATCCGAGTTTTATTAAATAAGCTTAGGGCGTTTAAAAATCAAACAATTTTGGTCATACTTCGAGTCGTGATCCAGAGCCACAAGTTCCCATCCCTCCTCCCCCAAATGATTGACAAATTGATGCAGCGAGCCTTGTTTCCAATCTCGCTGTTCTTCACCGTTTACATATAAACTAATCAGCTTGTTTCCAAAAGGATACATATTCGCATCCACAAATAAATACTCCCACTTTTGCATAGCAATCCTTAATGTAGTTAGTCATTAGTCATTAGTCATTAGTCATCAATCATTAGTCATCAATCATTAGTCATTAGTCATTAGTCATTGCCAATTGCCAACTGCCAATTCCCAATTTCCAATACTTCGGCTACGCGGTTCCTGGCCTGCCACTACGCGGTTCCTGAGCGTAGTCGAAGGGCCGTACAAGTTCCCAATTCCCAATTCCCTGTATTCAGGACACGGAAGTCAGGGATACAGGAATAGCTGTTTTTCCCTTCTTCCTTCCCCCTTCTTCCTTCTTCCTTCTTCCTTCCCCCTTCTTCCTTCTTCTTCCTTCTTCCTTCTTCCTTCTTCCCCATTCCCAGCAGTTACTGGACTGCAATTCTAGCCAAAGTAGCACCTCGGTAATAGTGCAACAAAATCTGCTGGTAGCCGTATCCCTGTCTGGCCAAATTGTAGGCCCCCCACTGACTCATTCCTACAGCGTGACCGAAACCTTTGCCAGCAACTTGAAAACCGGTAGGAGCTTGGCCGCTGTTCCTTGGGTTCCCACCGCCCCCATACTGAGGAATCACGGTAAACCGGGTACTCCTCAAATTTAGAACCCGGCGTAAATCTGCGCCAGTCATGACCCTAGAACCGCCATCTCCAACTACTTTCATCTTCAAAACGCTGCCGTGAGCGGTAGTGCGTTCTGGCTTCATCGAGATCACATTACCCACGCCAGAAATCCTATTGCTGATTTGAGCCCGGGAAAAATTTTCTTTCCATTGGTAAACCGGGGCCCCTTGGTCGAAGTCAGGAACAGCACGCAGGTAAGGCAGAGGTTCCGTCCAAACATCCTCGACATTTTCAGTATGTCCCCCAGAGGCAGAGTGGAAAGCGGCTAAAATAATCTGACCGTTGTAGGCCAGAACTTGACCGGCGGTTGCATCGACTGCGGAATAAGTGCCAGAAGATTCTGTTTGCAGTCCTTTGTAAACTTGGGAATACTGAGTGCTGTCCACGTCGTAAAGGTCGGTTTCGCTTTTGAGGCGCTGGTGGATAGCGTAGGAACGGGCGGCGACTGCTTGGGCTTTCAAAGCCTCTTGAGGCCAATTGCCACTCATCTCGGCGCCGAGAACGCTGTAGAGATATTGTTCGATATTGACGTAGTTGATGGCAGTCAAGCCTCCTTTTTGGGGAACTAGAAGCGTGCGTCCCCGATACCAACGATCGCCAATCCAGACATAACCGTTCCCCGTCGGCTCGATCCAAACTTGGTTGGCGGCCCAGCGACCAATTGCCACTGTTCCCGATCGAAATTGAGCTGACTGAGAACTGTTTGCCGGCAGTTCGCCCAAATTGCGCCCGCTACCGTCGCGGATTGCAGCCTTTGTAGAACTGCCGATTTTTATCTGACTTGCCCCGTCTTGTACCGCAACTCGCAAGATCAGCGCGGCCTGTGCTGGGGCTACCATTACCAGCCAAAACAACAGCGAAATCCAAAAGTAGCGTTTTTTTAATGTCGAAAAAACGGAACCAAAAAATACTCCTGACTGCATTTGAAAATTTTCCTCCTGTGCTGTATGAGTTTAAGAATTTTTAAGGGAAGGCAAGGCAAGGGAAAAAGGAAGGGGAACGGAAGAAAGAAAACGTTAGAATTGGGTTGATCGCTCTGTGCGCTTGTCGAAAATGATTTTAGCAACTAGATGTTCGCAGGAACAGCGATTTATCCCGGTTCCTGGCTGCGACTATTTCCTGTATGTCGGATCAGCCGCACTCTGGATATATGTAACATATTTTTTAAGACTTAATTGAGGTGATTTGACTCTTGCAGATTACATTTCTCGGAACTAGCTCCGGCGTACCCACGCGATCGCGCAACGTTTCCAGCATCGCCCTCCGGTTGCCCCAGCGAGCGGAACTCTGGCTGTTTGACTGTGGCGAAGGAACTCAGCACCAGTTTCTCCGCAGCGATCTCAAAGTCAGCCAACTGAGCCGCATTTTCATCACTCACCTGCACGGCGACCATATTTTCGGCTTAATGGGTTTGCTGGCTAGCTGCGGTTTGGCGGGGAATGTCAAGCGCATCGATCTTTACGGGCCTCCGGGACTTGAAGAATATTTGCAAGCTGGCGTTCGTTATTCTCAAACTCATTTTTCTTACCCGGTTAAGGTACACAAAATTCACGAGGGAGTCATCTATGAAGATGACGAATATATTGTTAGCTGCGGCCCTTTGAAGCACCGAGTTACTGCTTTTGGTTATCGAGTAACTGAGAAAGATCGTGCGGGACATTTTGATGTAGAAAAAGCGAAGGCTGCGGGCATTCCTTCCGGGCCAATTTACGGCGAGTTAAAACAAGGAAAGACGGTAAAGTTAGAGGACGGGCGGCAGTTTAAAGGTACGGATTTTTGCGGCCCAGATCAAGTCGGGCGCAAGTTTGTTTATTGTACCGACACGGTTTTTTGTGACGGGGCGGTGGAATTGGCGAAGGATGCTGATTTGTTGGTGCATGAAGCTACTTTTGCCCATCAAGATGCTCAAATGGCCTTCGATCGCCTGCATTCAACTTCGACAATGGCGGCTCAAGTGGCTTTGACGGCTGGGGCGAAACAGTTAATTATGACGCATTTTAGCCCGCGTTACGCTCCGGGGAATGCGATCGTCCTGGATGATTTGCTCAAGGAAGCGCAGGCAATTTTTCCGAATACGAAAATGGCTTACGACTTTTTGACTTACGAAGTGCCCAGGCCTGTTTAAAACTAGGATTAATCTGGGTTCAGATGTGAGAGCATTTTCAATAAGGGCGATCGGGGCGGGCAAGATGCCCACCCCACAAAAACATTAAATTAATCTCTTGTGGAACAGGCATCTTGCCTGTTGCTTAAATTAATGCCACAAAAACATGAACCTCTTGTGGAACAGGCCGTCCAGCCTGTTGCGGAAATTAATCCTACAAAAACATTAATCTATTGTGGAACAGGCCGGAAAGCCTGTTATGCTCTGCAATTGTCAATAAGCACCGATACGTGAGTGGCGATCGCTACCCACCTTCACCAACTTCAATCCAAAATCCAAAATCCAAAATCCAAAATCGAGCGATCGACCGCAGCCACGGCCCAGGACAGCCAATGGTTGCTACAATCGGGGAGGGTATATGTTGTGGCTAACACTACAGCCCGTAACCCTGAAAGCTAATAGCTAAATTATTAAAAATCTGCCTCTCCTGCCATGTTTAAAAATCTGCTAGGCGATCCCAACGCGCGCAAACTGAGAAAATTTCAGCCTTGGGTAGCTGATATCAATATTTTGGAAGAAGACTTCCGCGCACTCTCAGACGACGGCCTCAGAGGCAAAACGGCGGAGTTTCAAGAACGTCTGGCAAAAGCTAAATCTCTCAACGAAGAGAAAGAGATCCTAGACGAAATCTTGCCGGAGGCTTTTGCAGTGGTGCGGGAAGCGGGACAACGGGTTTTAGGAATGCGCCACTTTGATGTCCAACTCCTCGGCGGCATTATCCTGCACAAAGGCCAAATTGCCGAAATGAAAACCGGTGAGGGCAAAACTCTCGTGGCGACGCTGCCGGCTTACCTCAACGCCCTCAACGGTAAAGGCGTACACATCATCACCGTCAACGATTATCTCGCAAGGCGGGACGCGGAATGGATGGGGCAAGTGCACCGCTTCCTGGGATTGACTGTGGGACTGATTCAGCAGGGCATGGATCAGGTGGAACGAAAGAAAAATTATAACTGCGACATTACCTACGCGACTAACAGCGAAGTCGGCTTTGATTATTTGCGCGACAACATGGCTACGGTCATGGAAGACGTTGTGCAGCGTCCTTTTAATTTCTGCGTGATTGACGAGGTTGACTCGGTGCTGATTGATGAAGCACGGACGCCTTTAATTATTTCCGGCCAGGTGGAACGCCCCAGTGAGAAGTATATACGGGCGGCTGAGGTAGCTGCTGCTCTGAGAAAGGAAAATGAAGAACATTACGAGGTTGATGAAAAGGCTCGGAATGTGCTATTGACCGATGAAGGGTTTGGTGAAGCTGAGCGGTTGTTGGGTGTTACGGATTTGTACGACCCGGCTGACCCTTGGGCGCATTACATTTTTAATGCGATTAAGGCCAAGGAATTGTTTATTAAGGATATTAACTACATCGTCACTCCCGATCGCGAAGTCGTGATTGTGGATGAGTTTACCGGCCGGGTGATGCCGGGACGGCGCTGGAGTGACGGTTTGCACCAGGCGATCGAAGCCAAGGAACGGGCGGAAATTCAGCCGGAAACTCAGACACTGGCGACGATTACCTATCAGAATTTCTTTTTGCTTTATCCGAAGCTGTCGGGGATGACTGGGACGGCGAAGACTGAAGAGACGGAGTTTGAGAAGATTTACAAACTGGAAGTGACGCTGATTCCCACTAACCGGATTACCAGCCGCACAGACCTTTCGGATATGGTTTACAAGGCGGAGGCTGGGAAGTGGAATGCGATCGCCCAAGAATGCGCGGAAATGCACGAGGTGGGTCGGCCGGTGCTGGTGGGTACGACAAGCGTAGAAAAGTCGGAGTTGCTGTCGCGGCTGCTGCTGGAGAGGAAAATTCCTCACAATTTGCTTAATGCTAAACCGGAAAATGTGGAGCGGGAATCAGAAATTATCGCTCAAGCCGGACGCAAAGGCGCTGTGACGATCGCCACAAACATGGCGGGACGCGGTACAGATATTATTTTGGGCGGTAATTCTGAGTACATGGCGCGCCTCAAGTTGCGGGAGTATTTTATGCCCCGCATCGTGCAACCCGAGGATGATGACGGGTTTTCGGTGGTGCAAGTGCCGGGTATTGGTGGCCGCCCCGCACCTCAAGGTTTTGATCCGACTAAGAAAAAGGTAAAGTCTTGGAAAGCTTCGGCGCAGATTTTCCCGACGCAGCTATCGAAAAATGCCGAACAAATGCTCGTGGCGGCGGTGGAATTGGCGGTGAAGGAGTACGGCGCGCGATCGCTCACGGAATTGCAAGCCGATGATATCGTGGCTATAGCTTCGGAAAAAGCGCCGACAAAAGACCCGGTAATTCAAAAATTGCGGGAAGCTTACAATTTAACTCGCAAGGAGTACGATGCTTTTACCAGCACCGAACACGATGAAGTCGTGCAGTTGGGAGGCTTGCACGTCATCGGTACCGAACGCCACGAATCGCGCCGGATCGACAATCAGTTGCGCGGCCGGGCGGGACGCCAAGGAGACCCCGGTTCAACGCGGTTTTTCTTGAGTTTGGAAGACAATTTGCTCAGGATTTTCGGCGGCGAACGGGTGGCCGGTTTGATGAAGGCTTTCGGTGTTGAGGAAGATATGCCGATCGAATCTGGAATGCTGACTCGTTCCCTCGAAGGCGCTCAGAAAAAAGTCGAAACCTACTATTACGATATCCGCAAGCAGGTATTTGAATACGACGAAGTGATGAACAATCAGCGTCGAGCAATCTATGCGGAACGTCGCCGAGTATTGGAAGGTTTGGACTCCAAAGAACAGGTAATTAGGTATGCCGAACAGACGATGGATGACATCGTGGGAGCATACATCAATCCCGATTTACCTTCGGAAGAATGGGAACTCGACAAACTTGTGAGCAAGGTGAAGGAATTTGTTTATCTGCTCGCTGACATGACACCGGATCAGCTAGAAGATTTGTCCGTTGAGGAAATTAAAACATTCTTGCACGAACAAGTCCGCAATGCTTACGACATTAAAGAAGCGGAAGTTAATGCAATCCGAGCTGAATTGATGCGAGATGCGGAACGATTCTTTATTTTGCAGCAAATTGATACTTTGTGGCGGGAACACTTGCAACAAATGGATGCTTTGCGCGAGTCTGTAGGGCTGCGTGGTTACGGGCAGAAAGACCCGTTAATCGAGTACAAAACTGAAGGTTACGAGCTGTTCTTGGACATGATGACGGATATCCGCCGCAATGTGGTTTATTCGCTGTTCCAGTTCCAGCCGCAGCCGGCAATGCAAGTTTCGCCAGAGATGGTTTGAAAATAGTTAACTGTTGACTGTTGACTGTTGACAGTTGACAGTTGACTGTTAACAGTTGACTGTTGACTGTTGCTTCCAGGCTCTTCCGGGAAGTTGATTTTACACCACCCGTGTCATGGAAGAAGAATATAAGAAGACCAAATACAGATAGTTGCATTGAAATATTGTATAACCTGGAATTATGCCAACAATTGTCAGGAACAGGCAAGATGCCTGTTCCACAAAAGATAAATTTTCTTGTGGAACAGGCATCTTGCCTGTTCCTAAAAAGCTAATTGAGAATGGTGCAATATCTCAGTATCTCAGTTTTTACCGACTTTACTTTTACAGCCATGAACCAAATGAACCACCTCATGTTCATATTGACAGAGACAAATCATCGGTTAAATTTTGGTTGGAGCCAGTCAATCGATTTTAGATTTTAGATTTTAGATTTTAGATTGAAGCCTTGACCCCACGGATAAATACGTTCGGCAAGTTTCATCGGATACACGTTTTTTATTTCTGGATGGATGAATCACGTGGCGGGTATCCTGGATGCTTTCGGTCAGTTTAGGAAACAACCTTGGTTTTAGTGCTAAAGAACTTCATAAAATACAGTCGGTAGTACAAGAAAATAAACAAACGCTATTGCAGGCTTGGTATGGGTATTTTGGCGATTCGAGCGGACGAGAGAGTTAAGCACATTCATTTTACAGAAGAAACCATTAGTGTTGATTTGATGGATGGACGAATCATTACCGTGCCTTTAATTTGGTATCCAAGATTGTTTCATGCAACGCCCGATCAAAGGGAAAAATGGGAAGTATGTGGAGGAGGCTATGGCATTCACTGGGAAGAAATTGATGAAGACCTCAGTACAGAAGGAATGCTGCGAGGTGCACCGGCTCCGAGGCCTAAAATTACTCATTAATTTCCATCGCTAGTTCACTTCTAAGCTTTCGTAATATAGCCTTTCTCACGTAAGAGATAAAGGAGGGATTTAAGGTAGATTTGAGATTAAAGCCAATCTTCTTGATCGCTTTTTTGTCGCCTGTAAACCTCACCTGTAGCGTGAATTTTACGGGTTTTTTCGTAAAGACTTTCTTCGGTATGATTCCATTTTTGCAGGACTTTTTTTAAGTCTGATTGGATATCTCTAGCGCCGGGAAAGCCTCGGTAGCGAATTATTAATCTTGCTAATTCCGATAAATTGTATTCGGTTGCTTCTCCTGCTAATAAAGTATTGACACTGGCTCGATCGCGCTTGTATTGCGGATGCTGCTGATCTTGAGTTTTTTCTACTGAATCCATACTCTTTTATATTTTTCAATCATCTGAAAATGTTGCTACAAGCAACTGCTACCCAAAAGCGCGGACATAAATAACTATCATGAATAGAGTCTTAAATCCGCGCTTCATAAACGGTTTGATTCGGGTTTCATAACAGTCAACAGTCAACTGTCAACTGTCAACTGTCAACTGTTCAGTCATCCCCAGAAATTTTTGTGTTTGTTCAGTAATACCAAATAGTCGATCGCCGTGACAAAAAATTTCCCAGGCGCGAATTCCCATAAAACCAATACCTGCAACCGCCAAGGGCATCGCTGCGGCACCTAAAAGCGCGGCAATGGGGGGAAATATCATGCACAGTGTTAACAGAATGCCAGTAATAACACCGCCAGCAATGCCAGCTTTGGCGGTGGCGGTGGCGACTTGTTCGACTAACTCTGACTGGGTAATTTTGCCTTCCACGCACAATAGCGAGTTTTCTAAGATAGAAAATATTAACTCAATTACTGCAGCGGCGATCGCCCCTTTCATTGCAGCCCCAACGATTTCCGCAACTGCTGCTTTAAACGCTGCATCCGCTAAAACTTGCTTAGCGACTGCTAATTCTGCGGCAGTCATGTCTACACCACCGCGAGCACGATTCACCCAAAAATATTCAAAAATCCCGTTAGTAGCTTCGCTTCCGCCTCCATTGACGTGCGCTTGGATGTGACTCCAATCTTTATCTTGACAGAAGTTGCGAATTGCTTCTGGGCCTTGGGCACGAATTTGGGCGGGTATGGATTCAAATACTTTTGCTGCTTCTTGAATATCTCGCATTCCGTCACGCACCCCAGCCCTAGCAAATTTGGATTGCAGATTTCTTGGCAGGTTCTCAAAACGGATGTTATGTGCTATTTTAAAAGCTTCTTGAGTGGTGATCGCCCCGGCACTAACCATTGAACTTGGCGCTGATTGTACCCACGCCGTTAATACAGTTGCACTTTCCTCAACTTTAGCAGCGATTTCGTTGGCTAAGTTTTGGGTATCGGCAACAGTTTCTCGTACTTTAGCCGTTAGCAATTCCAGCGGATTCGGGTTAATTTCCATGTCGATCCAGCTTGCATCGTGAATGATTGAATTATTCCGACTATAACATTCCTCTTCAGTAAGTGTTATTTTTTACTGAATTGCTTCTTGCTTCTAACTCCGGCTGTAAATTTAGAGCTTTTTTTTGATAAAATAAACCTTCATTGATTCGACCTTGCTCTTCCAAACTTTTGCCTAAATTCCAATAAGCGACGGCTAAATCTGGTTGAAGAGCAATAGATTTTTGATAATAAGTTATGGCGTCATCGAGCTGACCTTGTTTGTAAAACATACTGCCCAAATTAACATATGCTTCGACAAATTTAGGGTCGAATTCTATCGCCTTGGAGTAGGCGCGAATCGCCGCGTCTATTTTGCCTTGGGCTTGCAGGATATTCCCTATAGTTTTGTAGGCGGCGGCGAAATTGGGTTGCTGGCGAAGTGCTTGGTAACAGGAGGCGATCGCCTCTACATATTTCTGTTGCGTATAATAAATTTCTGCTATCTTGTTGAGTGCGATCGGACTATCCGGTTGAATGGCTAGTAATTTTTGATATTGAGCGATCGCCTCCTCAAGCTTTCCTGATTTCTGAAGGCTATCACCCGCTGACAAATACTGCTGTGCTAACTCCGAATTTGCGGTCATAGATTTTATTTTAACAGCCGAAACTACTTTACCACAAGTGTTAGTTAGCAACCGCCTTTTCTAGGGATATTCTGACTATTTGAGATTTTAAATTTGTTTTTGTACCAACATAGGACTTACGCAATCATTCCAGGTATGGGGGCAACCACGGGGGGTTTGCCCCTACAAAACACTATATCGGGCAACCACGGGGGGTTTGCCTACAAAACACTATATATTGAGGCTGTGCGTAAGTCCTGCAACTGTTCGGACAGTTTTTGATTACAAACCGTAGAATAGAGGTTTCAGGGAACCCCGATTAAAGCAAGTTGACACTCCCCAGCCTAAAGGCGTGGGGATTCTTAATTCATCGACTGACCTTTAAGCACCATGTCCTTGCGGCAGTCCTTAAACCTTTCAACAGTACAATAGTACAAATTGACGAGTCTAATTCACTGTTACCCCAGAGGGTCTATCTCCAAAAGCGTACTAGGATACAAGCAAGCGAGTTTGGGTATGCCCTACCCTACTTAACAAATCAAGAAATTGTTTGTTTTTACTGGTTTTTTGTTTTTACTGGTTTAAGGATGCGTTGATCCTTTAGCTGTTTTAAGAGTTTTCGCCGCTCTGCGTCCCCCGGTTTATACCTAAAAGTGTGTCTTAACTGTTTCACGAGGGTATTGCGAGTTTAACCTTGACTATTTTAGTATACTACAAATAGCAGCAATTCCTGATTTTTAGGAAGGGATTTAAGAAATTAAAGCCGCCCTAGAAGGACGGGGTTTTAAACCCAATTTCCTGATAAATTAGCTAAATGTTCGATCGCCCTAACTGTTCAAAAATTGATCGAACGGGCGATCGAAAAAATTAAGGAGACAGTCGCCACACCTTAATCGTGTCGTCAAAACTGCCACTGATCAGAGTTTTGTCTTGAGGATTAAAAGCCAAATCCACCCAGGTAGAATGACCCTTCAGCGTGCCCACCGTGTCGGCGGGACTCATCTGCCACCGCTCGCCAGGACTCATCCGCCACAGCTTAATAGTGCCGCTCAAATCGGCGCTGGCAAGCTTGTCTCCGTCGGGACTGAAAGCCAAGGACTTAACCTTGTCGGAATGGCCGATTAAAGTCCGTAGCAGAGAACCGTTGGGCTGCCCGGAGTGATTATTGGGGCTGATATCCCACAGCTTCACCGTCTTGTCCCAACTGCCGCTGGCGAGAGTTTGACCGTCCGGGCTGATGGCCAGAGACCAAACCGCCTCGGAATGACCCCAAAGAGTTTCTTTAAATTCCCCAGTCTGCCAGTTCCACAGGTTGATTTTACCGTCGCTGCTGCCGATCGCCAAAGTTTCTCGATCGGGACTGAAAGCCACCGACTGCACCTCGTCAAAAACCCCGTTGAGAGTTTCCAACTCGGCCCCGCCTTCGACTTGCCACAACTTCAAAGTTTTGTCCTTACCGACACTGGCCACGGCCTGGCTATCGGGACTGAAAACCACCGAGAACACGCCGTTTTGGTGTCCGTCCAAAGTCTGAATTAACCTGCCAGAATAGAAATTCCACAATTTAATCGTACCGTCAACGCCACCGCTGGCGATCGTCCTGCCGTCGGGACTGACTGCCACCGACCACACCGGCCCCAAATGCCCTGCTAAAACCTTTAGCAGCTTGCCGTGACGCTTGTGCAGCAGGTGAATTGTGCCGTCGTTATTCCCGCTGACGATCACGCGGCCCTGGGGAGCAACTGCTACCGCCCAAACCGGGTTTTTGTGTTGATCCGCCAGAGTCCGTACAGCAGGCCCTGACGGCGATGCCTCACCCCTGAAATTCTGCATCGGGGGCGGATTGAACCGAATTTCGGGAATGCTAGAAGCTGGCTCACCAGAAGTGAAAGCCTGCGGTGCAGGAGAGGGCAAGCGAACACCCAGCACTACGGAAAGCAGGGCAACCGTAGTTGCTCCCCACATGGCCAAAGTCCACTTGGGTTTGCTGAGAATCACGTCTACCGGTGCCGGGCCGTATTTCATGTCTGTGAGAATTGCCTCGGTCGATCGATAGCGTTTTGATGGTTCTCGCTGCACCATTTTATCCAGAATGCGGCCGAGTCGCGCCGAAACTGGTACTTTCAAATAATGTCTCCAAGTCCAACTTTCGGCTTTGATGTCAAACAAATCAAAGGGCGACATTCCCGTTAACAAGTGAATGCAAGTGACGCCCAAACTGTAGATATCGCTGCTCTTAATCGCTTTGCCTTTAATTTGTTCCGGGGCCGCGTATTCCGCAGAACCTGTCACCGTTTCGGTTTTGAGCGGCCCGCTGTTTGCCGGAATTGCCGCGCCGAAATCGACTAAAACTAGCCCAGAGGCACTTTCCTGAGACACGGAATGTAGATCCTCTTTCCCTGCCAAAGCTGGGGATGCTTGGGGAGTTTTCCGGTGAATAATATTCGACGGTTTGATATCTCCGTGAATCAGTTGATTTTCGTGAACAAATTGCAGGACTGGCAACAATTCGCTCAGCAGATACCAAATTTGAATTTCTTTAACAACACCTTTTTCTGAAAGCCGATCGGCTAAATTGCGGCCTTCGATGTATTCTTGCACTAAATACTGGCAGCCTTCGAGTTCAAAAGATGCCAGCAGTTTCGGTATTTGCGGATGTTTCCCCAACTCGTCGAGAACAGAGGCTGAGCCGCGAAATGTCCGGTTTAGGGGGTTTTGACCGTCCGCTGTGCCTGCGGGCGCGCAGAACTGTTGAATGACGCAACGGGGCTGCGAAGGTTGGTCTTCATCGACGGCTAAGAAGGTGCGGCAAGTGAGACTTTGACCGAGGGTGTGAAAGACTCGGTAGCGGCCTTTTAGCAGCAAGTTCGACTCGCAACTTTTGCAGACTGTCGCACGATCGAGATTTTGGGGATTCTGGCAATGGGGATTGATGCAGTAACTCATTTCTCTTTCCGCTGGAGACCCCCGTCCGACATTCTTGCTGGTGGGGGAGGAAAGCGGGGCGGTGCGTGCCGCTTCCTGTGGACAAATTAAATAATTGGAATCTTTGCTTGATCATAATTGTTTCCCAGATTTTCGCCACAATTGCTGCGGTCGATCGCGCGTAAATAATTGCTGACTTTCCTGCGAGCGAGGTTTAATAGGTCGAGCATACGGGCGGGATCTCCTGCCCAACCCCTACTCCCCACAAGAAAATCATTCTTTGTGGAACAGGCCGGAAAGCCTGTTCTTTAGAATGGTGCAATATCTCACTTGTTACCGAATTAAGCTATACTGTCATTGCGAATACTTGCATTGCGATCGCACCAAATCAATCGCGAGAGCTTGCCAAATCTCGGCGATTCTTTGTTCTAGGGAGTGAATCTAAAAGTTCAAATTTCCCAGGTAAAATCGACTAACCGATTAAAACTTAGGCACATTTTGCCCAACTAACTACTAACTTTTAACTATTACTTATGCCGTTAATTCGCGTTCCCAAACCTTGGGAAATTCTCGAACCCCAAATTACCCCAGAAACAGCCTTTCTCAACCGCCGCCGGTTCATGACAAATTTAATTGGCGCCGGCGTGACAGCTTCGCTGCTGCCGCTGACCGGCTGCCAAAGCAATCCTAGCTCAAAAACTGCTCTGGATCAAAGCTCAACCCAAGCATATTCGGAATTGAGCCGGAATCCCGACTTTGCGAAAGTCGATCGAGCGATTACCGACCAAGCCTTAGCTACAAAATACAACAATTTTTACGAATACGGCGGCACAAAATCTATTTGGCAAGCCGCTCAAGCTTTGCCAACAGAAAACTGGAAAGTAGAAGTAGGCGGTTTAGTAAAAAATCCCCGCACTTATGATATTGACGACCTCTACAAAAAATTTCCTATCGAAGAACGAGTTTATCGATTTCGCTGCGTAGAAGCCTGGGCGATGGTAGTTCCTTGGGTCGGATTTCCCATGAAATTACTGATGGCTGATGTCGAACCGCAATCGAAGGCTAAATTCGTTCGCTTCACCTCATTTTACGACTCCAAAATTACTCCCGGCCCCGGTTTGATGTCGCAATTTTATCCTTGGCCTTATACCGAAGGTCTGCGAATTGAAGAAATGGCCAACGATTTAGCATTTTTCGCCACAGGCTTGTATGGCCGGCAGCTACCAAAACAAAATGGTGCGCCGCTGCGGCAAGTGATTCCTTGGAAATACGGTTTTAAGGGCGCAAAATCAATTGTAAAAATTGAATTTGTCGAACAACAGCCCGCCACTTTTTGGAATACAATCGGCCCCAACGAATACGCTTTTGAAGCAAATGTCGAACCCGACAAGCCGCACCCCAGATGGTCGCAGGCCAGCGAACGGATAGTCGGCCCCGGTAACAGTTGGTCGTGGGAAAGTCGCCCAACTTTGCCCTATAACGGTTACGGCGAATATGTAGCTAGTTTGTACAGTTAATTAAGTACGCGAGATGTAATGTGAGGAACAAGCCGAAAAGCCTGTTCCTCACATTATTAATGTCTCTCTTTTCTCTTTCTCTGCGCCCTCTGCGTTCTCTGCGGTTAATAAAAAAAAAATCTTTTTTTTTCGATTATAAAAAATGAAATACAGGACACGGGAGTGCCGTGTCCGTACCCGATACCTGCACTATGTTTGTAAATTTTACCTTGAATTTGCAGTCTATCGACTACAATAAAAATTGATGAAGCTACCAAGGAATTGTTAAATGGTAACAACAACATCAACTCCCGTCGATCAGCAAGTTACCCCAGCAGAAAACCGAGTTGTTTTAAAAGGTGTCAGTTGGTCAACTTTTAAGGCATTGCTGGCAGATGTTGGGGACGATAGAGCTTGGAGAATTGCTTACGATGGAGGAGTATTAGAAATCAGGATGCCACATCTCGAACATGAAGTTCCGAAAGGACTGATAGAAAGCTTTATTGAAGCTACAGCAGACGAGCTAGAAATCGAAGTGATGAAAGCTGGTTCTCTGACTCTGGAACGGGAAGATTTAACTCGTGCTGTCGAACCTGATACTTGTTTCTACATTCAAAATGAAGCCAGCGTCAGAGGTAAAAGAGATATCAACCTCCCAGAGGATTTGCCGCCTGATTTAGCAATAGAGTCGGATTACACGAATTCTTCAGTTAATAAAGATTCCATATATGCGGCTCTTGGTGTTCCCGAACTGTGGAGGTATCGCCGGGAATCTCTGCAAGTTTATCAACTTGTAGAGGGAAAATATGAAATGTGCGAGATCAGTTTAGCTTTTCCGTTTTTACCCGTTGCCGAAATCCCCAGTTTCATCGAACAAAGCAGAACCATCGGACAGCGTGCGGCGGTTCGTTTGTTTCGGCAAAGAATTAGAGAGATTTTACAGAGTCAAAGTTAACGCAAAAATCAGACTTAGTTTAGTTGAAGAACTAGCAAATTAATTTAACTTACATCAGCGTTAATCAGCCTTCATCTGCAGTTTAAAAAAGCTTTAATTTTGCTCTAAAATCATTTAAGAAATTGCTGCACTCTCTGCCAAACTCTTTCTAGCAAATCTGGTGCGCTAACATCAAACCATTCAATTTCAGGATAGGCCCGAAACCACGTCCCCTGTCTCTTCGCAAATTGCCGCGTGTGCAAAATGGTTAATTCTTTGGCTTCTTCCAGCTTAATGTCGCCAGCCAAATATTGTTTCATTTCCTGATAGCCCAGCGTGTTCAACAGTGGCAAGTCGCAGCCGTATTTTTTACACAAATATTCTACTTCCGCGATCCAACCGCGTTCTAGCATTTGTTCGGTGCGCTGTTTGATACGATCGACCAAAACATCGATCGCGCAATCCAACCCAATTTGTAAAATAGGATAATTGGGAGGATTTTCGCCCTGCTGTTCGGAAATAGGGCGACCGGTCGCATAAAATACTTCCAGTGCTCTTAAAGTTCTTACTGGGTCATTGAGGTGAATTTTCTCAGCGGCAGAGCGATCGACCTGCTGCAACATCGCGTAACATTGAGATTGTCCGAGTTCTGCTAGTTGCGATCGCAATTCGGGCATCGGCCCTACCCTCGGAATTTTTAAACCGCGCACGATCGATTTAATATATAAGCCCGTCCCTCCCACCAACAACAGAGGAGAATCAACAGCAGCTATTAAATTTTGAGCTTGCTGTTGGTAATCAGCTAATGTCAGAGTTTCGGTCGGATCGCAGATGTCAATTAAGTGATGCGGTACACAAGTGCGATCGACCGCCGTCGGTTTTGCCGTTCCGATGTCAAATTCGCGGTACACTTGACGAGAGTCCGCACTCAGGATCGAAGATTGCAGTCGCCCCGCCAAAGCCAATGCCACTCCCGACTTCCCCGTCGCCGTCGCCCCACAAATCGTAATTAATTTAGACATAGCTTACTTCCTTGCGGGCGATCGCACCCAAACTCCTCTAGCTGACAACAAACACTCCTCCCCGATCCAAGCCATCCATCCCCTCAATAAATTTCCCTTCAGAATGCCCTAGCATCGCCATTAACCGTTTTGTGTTATAACTTTAGAAGTTTTATCATTTTAAAAGCTTTTGGGGCTTTAGACCTCATTATTGGAGGTATTGTTGTATGACTGGCAGCTACAGCGCCGACCAAATTCAAGTTCTCGAAGACCACGAAGCAGTTCGGAAACGACCGGGAATGTACATCGGTTCGATCGGCCCGCGAGGACTGCACCATCTAGTTTACGAGGTTGCGGACAATTCGATCGACGAAGCGCTGGCCGGTTACTGCACTCGCATCGAAGTTGACCTCAACGCTGACGGTTCTGTTACCGTGACAGATAACGGCCGGGGAATTCCCACTGAGATTCATTCCAAAACTGGCAAATCATTCTTGGAAACAGTTTTCACAGTTATCCACTTTGCCGGCCGGCGCGACAGCCACGACGGCTACAAGGTTTCAGGAGGTCTCCACGGAGTTGGGGTAGCAATTGTCAATGCTTTGTCTCAATGGTTGCAGGTAACTGTTTGGCGCGAGGGGCAAATTTACAGCCAGCGTTTTGACAAAGGCGTCGCTGTTACGCCGCTGACAGCTAAACTGAGTCCCGAAAACCGCATGGGTACGTCGATTTGTTTCAAACCAGATGTGGAGATTTTTAAGAATGGCATTGAGTTCGATCGCGCCACTCTTGCCCTTCATCTGCGGCAGCTTGCTTATCTCAATCCCGGTTTGAAAATTATTTTGACTGACAACCGCTTGGAAATGCTAGGGAGCAGTTCTCCCTGCATCGAAACTTACTGCTTCCCCGGCGGCATCCGGGAATATGTCGCCTACCTGAACTCTGATGTCGAACCGCTGGACGAAGATATTATTTACATTCAGGGCGATCGGGACGGCGTACAAGTAGAAATAGCCTGTCAGTGGCACCTTCTAAATCAAGATAATTCCTACAGCCGACTGTTTGGTTTTACTAACTGCGTTCGGAATATCGATGGTGGCACTTACATTAACACCTTTCAATTGGCAGTGAGGCGGGTGGTAAGTGCGATCGGCCGCCAACTGGGCAAGCTCAAAGACACAGACCGAATTTTAGATTGGGATCAGGTTTTAGAGTGCGGCTTCACTGGCATCATTGCCGTTAAAGTACCGAATCCCGTTTTTGAAGGCCCGTTAAAAGGTCGGTTAGGCAATCCGGAGGTAAAAGAAATCGTTAAATCTTTGGTGGAAAACGGGTTGAGGGAGTATCTGAACGCCCGCCCCGAAGTAGCTGGGGCAATCGCGCAACAGGCGATCGAGGCCCGCGACGCAGTGGCGGCCGCACGCCAAGCGCTAGCAGTTCGGAGACACCAGAAGAGGTACAAAACAATTATTGGCAAGCGCCGACAACCGGGCGATCGCACTTCTCAACCTTCCGGCTAACAGCCCCGCCACCAAATGTCAATAGCTCCCCAAGTAAAACTACTATGCCGGGTACGTCCCCCCGATAAATTTCCCTTCAGAAAGCCCTAGCATCGCCTTTAACGGTTTTGTGCTATAATTTTAGGAGTTTTCCCATTTTTGAAGCTTTCGGGGCTTTAGGCCTCATTATTGGAGCTATTTTTGTATGACCAGCAGCTACAGCGCCGACCAGATTCAAGTTCTCGAAGGTCTCGAAGCAGTCCGCAAACGACCGGGGATGTACATCGGTACCACCGGCCCGCGAGGACTCCACCATCTAGTTTACGAGGTTGTGGACAATTCCATAGATGAGGCGCTGGCTGGCCACTGCACTCACATCGAGATTGACATCAACGCCGACGGTTCCGTTACCGTGACCGACGACGGCCGGGGTATTCCCACCGGCATCGTTGCCAAGACTGGCAAATCGGGAATAGAAACAGTAATGACTGTACTCCACGCCGGCGGTAAATTTGGCGGTGGTGGTTACAAGGTTTCTGGAGGATTGCACGGTGTAGGTATTTCTGTTGTTAACGCGCTGTCCGAGTGGGTAGAAGTGACCGTTTGGCGCGACCAAAAAGAACATTTACAGCGCTACGAAAGAGGCAATCCAGTTACTGAACTTACTGCCAAGCCCAACAAAGGCACTCGCACCGGCACTTCAGTTTCTTTCTTGCCTGATACTCAAATATTTAGCACTGGCATTGAATTTGATTACACTACACTCGCGGGGCGCTTGCGAGAATTGGGTTACTTGAATGCGGGCGTGAGAATTACGTTTAGCGACCACCGTTTGGAACTGCTCAAAAGTAGCGAACCTCGCATCGAAACATACTGTTACGAGGGCGGAATCAAGGAATATATCGCCTACATGAACCGCGAAAAGCAGCCTCTGCACGAAGAAGTGATCTACGTGCAAGGCGAACGCAACAACGTGCAGATAGAAGTGGCTTTGCAGTGGTGCGTCGATGCTTTTAGCGACAACGTTCTAGGTTTTGCTAACAACATTCGGACGATCGACGGTGGCACGCACTTAGAAGGTTTGAAGGCAGTTTTGACGCGGACGATGAATTCGATCGCCCGCAAGCGCAACAAAATCAAAGAAAACGAGCCCAACCTCGCCGGCGAAAACGTTCGCGAAGGTTTGACAGCCGTCATTTCTGTGAAAGTCCCAGACCCGGAATTTGAAGGCCAAACTAAAACTAAACTGGGCAATACCGAAGTCCGGGGAATTGTGGATTCCTTGGTAGGCGAAGTATTGACAGAATATTTGGAGTTTCGCCCCCAAGTAGCCGACGCTATTTTGGAAAAAGCAATTCAGGCATTTAAGGCCGCTGAAGCCGCCCGTCGTGCCCGCGATTTAGTGCGCCGAAAATCAGTCTTAGAATCGTCTCCTTTGCCTGGAAAATTAGCGGACTGTAGCTCCAGAGACCCCGCCCTGTCTGAGATATACCTGGTCGAGGGGGATTCCGCGGGGGGCTGTTTTTTTTCATTTCAGGAAATAAAATTAGCTGACGGCACCACAAAAACTATCAAACAGATAGTTGACGAACAAGCAGAAGGTAAAGAACACTTTTGCTACACCATTCGCGAGAGTGGAAACATCGGGTTTGAGCGAATAACTAATGCTCGGATGACTAAAGCAAATGCTGAAGTTGTCAAACTGACATTAGACAATGGGGAGACAATAACTTGCACTCCCGACCATCCATTCATGTTGCGGGATGGCACTTACAAAGCAGCCGCCATGCTGACACCGGAAGATTCATTAATGCCGTTCCACAGCAAGTTGTCGGAAAAAAACAAACAGGGTCAGGGACTTAACGGTTACGAAATGGTTTGGAATCCCAACAGTGATAAGTGGATTTACACCCATCTTTTAGCGGATTTTTACAACCTAAAACACGGTGTCTATCAAGCATCTGAGGGCAATCACCGCCATCACGTTGATTTCAATAAACTCAACAACAATCCGACAAATATTCAGCGAATGTCGGCTGAGGATCACTTGGCTTTACACCGCGCGAACCTTGAGAAAACCTTGCACAGGCCCGATGTCATTGAAAAGAGCCGTCAAGCTCACATGACCGATGAATTTCGGGCGATGATGAAAGAGCGGATGCGGCAGCCGGAAACGCGACAAATTCTTTCGGAACAGGCGAAAGCTCAGTGGGAAGATGAAGAGTATAAAGCTTACATGATGAGCAAGTGGCGGGAGTTTTACGATACTGATGAAACTTATCGCCAGCAGAATAATGAACTGCTGAACCAAGCCCAGCAAGAGTATTGGAGTTCCGAAGAAAACCGTTTGGCTCAGTCGGAACGGGTTCGCAATCATTTTGCTAACAATCCTGAAGCACGGGAGACTCATTCTCAACTTGCTCAAGAACAGTGGCAAGATGAGAATTTGTTGGAGTGGCGGCGCGAAAAAACTAAGGAACAGTGGACGCCGGAGTTTCGCCAGAAACGTAAAGAAGCTTTGAACGAAACTTATTACCGCAAAACTCTTGAAGCTTTGAAGGCTGTTGAGATGAAAATGGGCTGGATTGATGTTGATTATTACAATATCTACCGCCGCACGAAAAAAGATAAGTGTTTGTTGAAGTATGAGAGTTTTTGCGATCGCTACTTTAATGGTGATGCACTATATGCTCGCCAAGCGGTTCGGAATTACAACCACCGCGTTGTCAAGATCGAAGCTGTAGAGGAACGCTACGATGTTTACGACATCGAAGTGCCCAACAGTCACAACTTTGCATTAGGGGCGGGAATTTTTGTCCATAACAGTGCAAAACAAGGGCGCGATCGCCAATTCCAAGCAATCCTGCCTTTGCGCGGTAAAATTCTCAACATTGAGAAAACCGACGACGCCAAAATCTACAAAAATAACGAAATTCAATCGTTAATTACAGCCCTGGGTTTGGGCATCAAAGGCGAAGAATTCGATCCGGGTCAATTGCGGTATCACCACATCGTAATTATGACTGACGCTGACGTAGATGGTGCTCACATCCGCACGCTGTTGCTGACTTTCTTCTACCGCTATCAGCGTGCGCTTGTAGAACAAGGTTACATCTATATTGCTTGTCCTCCTCTCTATAAAGTGGAACGGGGACGCAATCATTACTACTGTTACAGCGATCGCGAAATGAACAATCTCATCCGCAATGAATTTCCGGCGAATGCTAATTACACCATTCAGCGGTTCAAAGGTTTGGGGGAAATGATGCCGACACAGTTGTGGGATACAACGATGAACCCAGAAACTCGGACGCTGAAACGGGTGGAAATTGAAGACGCTGCTGAGGCCGATCGCATCTTTACGATCTTAATGGGCGATCGTGTCGCCCCCCGCCGCGAATTCATCGAAACCTACGGCCCCAAACTCAACCTCCTCGACTTGGACATCTAAGTTAGTTGACAGTTGACAGTTGACAGTTGTTTGCTGGCGAGGATGAGTCATTAGTCATTAGTCATTAGTTAGTGGCTGATGACTGATGACTGATGACTACTGACTACTGCCAACTGCCAACTGACTACTGACGACTGACTACTGCCAACTTTTGTTATAAAAATTAATACAATCTCTCATCAAATCGATCTAAGGTAAACACTTAGGTAAATTTTAGATTTTTGGCGACTTGATCGACCCTCACAAAAATAGAAGGTTGGACAGTATAGCGTCAACGACCCAGGTCTAAAGAGATTGGGCTTCTAGCCTAAGACTTAAACCGCAGTTGACCAGACTCAGTACCTTGGTACTACGTTAACGGTAAGAGTTAAAGACCTACCAGGGAATGCGAAGCTAGTTCCTTGCCAAGCGAAATTTAGGATTAAACAGACTTATTGGGTTAAATCAGTGTCCTAGATATAGTACCGGCCGTTAACTAAGGCGCAAGCTAACATCACCCCGAAAGGGAGGCTCGAAAGAGCAAACATTATGCGATCGCGGGTTGCCAAATTTGAGAGGGTAATTTCGATGCACGCTCCCCTAGCTGAAGTGTCCCATCGAAATTACATTACATTCATTACACTCCCATCTAGCAATCCTCGTGTAATGCAAAGATTCACGGCGGTTTCAACCGCCGAGCCGTTTCCATCTCAGGTCTAAAGACGCTGAGTTTCCCACTTACCGAATTTTTTTATGAGCATCAATTTAGCGACCAAATTGCGTGAGGGAACGAAAAAGTCCCACACAATGGCAGAAAACGTCGGTTTTGTCAAGTGTTTTTTAAAAGGCGTTGTAGAAAAAACTTCTTACCGGAAGTTAGTAGGAAACCTCTACTTTGTCTACTCGGCAATGGAAGAGGAAATGGAACGCCAAAAGCAGCATCCGGTTGTTTCAAAAATTTACTTTTCTGAGTTGAATCGCAAACACAGCTTAGAGCAAGATTTATTTTACTACTACGGTGCGAATTGGCGCGAACAAGTAGCCCCCTCAGCCGCAGCTAAAGCTTATGTGGAGCGAATTCGCGAGATTTCGGCGACCGCACCGGAACTGTTAGTAGCTCACTCTTACACTCGCTACCTTGGCGATTTATCGGGCGGACAAATCCTGAAGGGAATTGCCCAGCGCGGGATGAATCTTTCCGAGGGAGAAGGCACTGCTTTCTATGAATTCCAGGATATTCCTGATGAAAAAGAATTCAAGGGTAACTACCGTCAGGCAATGAATGAACTGCCGATTGACGAAGCAACAGCAGAGCGAATTGTTGACGAAGCTAATGCAGCTTTTGGCATGAACATGAAGATGTTTATGGAGTTAGAAGGCAATTTGATTAAAGCTGTCGGTCAGATGCTTTTCAATACCCTGACACGGAAGCGCGGTGGTGCTAGTACCGAATTGGCTACTGCTGATTGAGTTAAAGCTCACAGCAGATAATTTGAGCCTCGTTTAAGAGGAAAAACTTAAATCCTGGGGGTTTGATGGCTGCTTTTACAGTCACCAACTCTCCGGGATTTTGAATTGTGTTCCTCTGCAAAATCAGTCCGCGCGAGCGGAGCTATCCCGAAGGGAATCATCCGCCAGTAACTCCTCAAATTTTTCCGCTGTATCTCCGGCTACACCCAGAATTTGACCTGTTAAGGGAAACATCGCCGGCAACAGTTCAATCAACGCCACCATTTCCACCATCCGCACAATTCCCAACGCTTTCGCCTCAGTTGGTAGCAGTGCAGGTGTGGGGTATTTCGCCTCCAGATTAACCAGAATTGCCAGCGACTCAACCAAAGTCAAATCTTCATCTATTCATACAGGAATGCGATGGAAAGGGTTGATTGCGGAGAATTCCGGCCCAAATTGGTCGCCATCTAGGTTAAGGGCGATCGGCTCAAAAGCAATCTGCTTTTCCAGCGCCACCCACAGGCGGCGATCGTTCAGAGAAATTGGAGTGTAGTACAACTTCAGCATCGGATTCACCACCCGCGACACTACCAGTTTAGCTCCCAAACATCTTGATTGATCAGGGGTTTACCGAATAGGTAATTAGTCATGTCACATACTTTTGGACAGGCTTGACTGCAAGTGCGATCGCCCCCTTGGGTTGTAGTACGCGAAGTCAAGCGCCACCCCGTCCAAACAGCAATTTGTGAGGCTGTAGCTCAATTGGGAGAGCGTCGCTCTGTCACAGCGAAGGTAGCGGGATCGAAACCCGTCAACCTCGTCTCCGTTTCCGGGAGTTACGAGTTTTAAAGTCCCATAGGCAAATTGGTTTAAGCCGTCTGCCCCTCAAGCAGAAGATTGCGAGTTCAAACCTCGTCGGGAATCCCAGGTTAGGTGGCCGATCAGAAGTATTTTTAGATTGGCAATTCTGAGATAGTTAAGTTAAACTTCTAAGTGTTAAATAAGAGTTTGTGTATTGCAGGCAATGAATAATTTTGTTCTTGAACCAACTCATGAAAATCTCGAACGCTATAAAAGAGTACAAGGTGAAGAGACTTATTGGCATACCGCAGATTTCTTTCTGTTTGACCCCAACATTAAAAATGAACTCTCGATCATTTTCGATTCTTATATGGAGGCATTTATGGAGTCTGATGAAGAGGACGAAGATGAGGCTAGTCGCAAAATTGCTTTTTCGCTTGGCAGAATGATCGTCAAAGCAGCTAGAGAGATTGGAGTCTCACCCAAAGACTTTCGAGATCAGTTTAATAACTACGCAACAGTGATTTGGACTCCCATTTGTATATGGCGGAAGGATAATTTAGGTGAAATCAGCTATTCCTTAATGAGTGGTTTACAATGCAGCTCAGAAAAAATTTTATTACCCCCTTTCTAAAACAAAAAATAGCGATCGCCTATATTACAGCACTTCCGGATGTTATGAGGTACAGTAGCAGCAATTAGTAAACCAGTTTTTGAGATGTTTCGGATTAATTAAGTCAAGAGCCACAGCAATTATCGTATCAACCATTTGAGTGGTGGTTGGCGAAAACTGTCGCAACAAAGATTTGAGTTGCGACCACCATAATTCAATTGGATTAAAATCAGGAGAGTATGGGGACAAACACAAGATAGAAGCACCCACCGCTTCAATCATGGGCTTAATTGAATCTACTTTATGCGCTGGTAAGTTATCAATTCACGTCTACTGCTCCCGACCACAATTGTGGCACTAAGCATTTGTCGATAAACACCTCAAATGCTTGGCTATCCATCGAGTTGTCTAGGGTCATTAATGCTACTACTTGCGTGAGACTAATTGCACCAATTACTGTGACTTTCTTACCTCGATAAAAAGGTTTGACCGCATAGGCTCTCGTCCCTCGTTGGGAACGCGCATGAGTTCTGGTTAAACCTAGCAATACTCCAGTTTCATCTAAAAAGACTAGATTTTTTGGGTCGATATGCTTGACTTTTTCCCAATACTCTAACCTTAATTTCATGACTCTTTCAGTGCCTGCTTGGCTACTCCTAACTGTTTTTTTTTACGATTTAATCCCAACTTGTGTAAGGCGTTACACATGGCTGTTCTACCCACCCAATTTCCCGTCTTCTGAGCAAATAACTCACACAATTCTAGTAAGGTTGCATCGGGATGTGCTGCCACTATTTCTCTCAAAGAAGCTGTGGAATTATTCAAATGACTATATCTCGGTTTTCCCCTGGGTTTCGGCTGTAAATTACCCTCTATTTTTTGTTGCTTGACCAGTTTTTGAACTAAACTTTTACTGACGGAAAATATCGCTGCTGTTTTTCTGATCGACAGCTTCTGATCTTGATGGGCTGCTACTATTTTTGTCCGCAAATCTACTGAATATGCTTTCATTGGTGTATTTTTTTAATCTATTCTTATTGTACCTCATAACACCCGGAAGTGCTGTATTAACCTTTCCAGGGCGATCGCTTTAGTTGTTATCGCTTTAGTTGTTGAGGTAATTGCCTCGTGATGACGATGGCTTAGTTTGCAAAAGCGGGAATTGAGCCTATCCCAAACCCAATTTTGATAGCTTCCATCCACTGTTGCACCAGATATTTCAAGGTTTCTTTGATGTCTGGCAGTGGTTCTCCTTCATACTCAGCTTGCTTATATATTTTCATCGCCTCGATATAGGCAAGAGCTAGAAAACCTGTGCAGAGAGCAGTAGTAACAGCAGCAATACATCTGAAAATGGGGAATCCACTTACTGGATTGAAGTTGTCCAACCCTGGTAACAAATCGATTAGTTGATCTTTGAAGGGTAGTGCATCTGTCATTCCGTTAAGCATAACACCAAATTGAGATAAAACGTCATGAACAGTTTGGATATTGTCATAATTAACTCCTGGCAAGTTGTTGAGAATTTGAGCCAGTTCAACCTCAATACCTGTTGTACCAATTACTGCACACAATTCTGAAAGAAGTTTCCCATCAAAATTGTAACCAAAGGTTTTGGAAATATCTGCAAGCATCCAAGATTGTAGAGTAGCTACTAGCGGTGTTTGCATCATTGGAACTGGCAACAATCGAGCGGTAAGTACCTTAGCGCATCCATCTATACACAAACCAAAAGATTTATCTGCCTTGGATTTCATCGCATTCAAAATTGCTTTTTTAGCAATCTCTTCTAGTAAATGTTCAGTGCCAAATAGTAAAGAGTCTAAACCGTAAGGTTTAATGTCGTAATGAGGTGTTTTTTCTCGCACTGCCATGACTGGGATCACTTTCTTAATTTCCGAAATGCCCCTGAGAAAAGGTTCTAACCAGCTTTTTTCCACTCCTGAAGCGCGAGTAATTACAGCAATAACTGGAAGTTCTTTCGCAATTGACGAAATCCAACGCCGATCGATTAGTGTTTCTCTTGTAACTTGAGAGTTTACACAGTACCAAATTGCATGGATTTGGTCTTCTGGTTCTTTGTATTTCTGTTGCTTGATGAACTTAGCAATTTGATCCTTGACCCTATCCTGCTGTTTTTTATTATTTTCAAGTCCCGGTGTATCATAGATTGCTATTGGTAGTCCTGGCTTTTGATATGGTGGGTTTGAAATGCTGTTTGTAACAGAGTCGCTAATGGGAAAATTCAACATTGAACTAATTAGTGTACTCTTCCCAGCCCCGGTACTGCCAATCACCAAAACGTTACATCTTTTAATCTGCTTGATAGCTGTTGGAAATCTATGACCAAAGCTTAAAACCATATCCAGCCACCGCTTTTTTATTTAAAGTTACGTCTATCAATGTATCAGTTTTCCCTACACTCCCGCATCCGATTTTTCTGAATAAGTATTTTTCTCTCAGCCTTCAAATGGTTGTGATTGCTTGAGACAGAGCTCATGATCGACGCCGGAAGGGTGATACCGCTGGCATTTCCCGACATTCGCGTTTCCGTTGAGAGACTTTTGGGGTGAGTCAGGGCGATCGCACTAAATTTGAAAAAGTATTGACAAAATCAATCAGCTATGTTATGAGCCTAGATGCGGGAGTATAGCTCAGTTGGTTAGAGCAGGTGACTCTTAATCTCAAGGTCGAAGGTTCAAGTTGACAGTAGGGTGCGTCGCTATCAGATTTTTTAGGTTTCTCAGTAGATGGCTGATGGCGACGCACCCTACGGCTATAATTTTTAAATCCAAAATCCAAAATTTAAAATCCAAAATTCAAAATAATTCACCTTCCCACGCCGCGATCAGGAGGCTCCTCGTCCGGGACAGGCAAAGAACTGGGTCTTACCTGCCGCTCCAAATACTTGCTCAAAGCGTAAGCGATATCCCCACGAGTCATCGGCTTCAAAGGATTAATCTTATTAGTTGCGATATCAACATTGACAAACCCTTCATAAAGTGCAGTAGCCAAAGACTTTCTAGCCCAATTAGGAATTTCGCCTGCATCTGGATACTTAGCTAAAATTTCGGAAATGCTGGGATCGGGAAACTGAAAAACCCCGTAAGCCTGAGCAAAAATCGCCAAAGCTTCAGCGCGAGTCACCCTTTGATTTGGGAAAAACATTCCGTCGCGATATCCACTCATCGTTCCCGTTTTCAAAGCAGTTTGAATCGCACTGTAAGCCCAGTAACTCTTCGGTACGTCCGGCAATTCCCTATCCGGTTTCTGAGCGGTTTTCCGGCGTTCCAAACCAAAAGTTTTCACTAAAATCACCGCCAAATCGGCGCGACTGACAAGGCCATCAGCATTAAAATTGCCACTGGCATCTTTATTCATCAATCCAGCACTCACAACCCGATCGATCGGGTCAATTATTTGTTGAGATTGAACCGCCATTGGGACTCCTTGCATTAGCGCGATCGCCAAAAAAATACTCACTAACTTTTTCACGATTTTAATCCTTTCTGTCGCTAAAACCATCATGAAAACAGCAGTAATATTTTTTCTGGTTCCATCAGTATTATTCTATGGTTTCGGCGGTGCGCTAGATTTGGGGATTATATATTAAAATCAAACATTTGCTTCTGGCAAAGCGCCCTGCATTTTACCCAACCAATCAATCAAATTATCCAATTGCTTTTGGGCCGTCAAAACCGCCATACCCCGAATAGTAACCTTCCCCTTGCTGTAGACAAAACGAGAGCGCAAATGTTCCGGCAAATTAGCCTTGAGTAAATTCCAAGCAGGCTCTTCCATAGCGGTTTCCAAAACTATGTTCTGCTTATTCTCCGGCTTAATCCGAGAAAAACCGATTTTTTTAGCAATTTGTTTGAGTTCGACCACACGGATAAGTTGCTGGGCTGGCAGAGGAATTGGCCCATAACGATCGCACCAATCAGCCTGAATCTGCTGTAACTCTTCTGAGTTATTAGCAGAAGCCACAGACCGATAAGCGCTCATCTTTTGATCCAAATCTGCGATGTAATCAGCAGGAATAAACGCCGTCAAAGTGAGGTCAATTTGCGCGTCCTCCACTTTCGGAATTTCCTGACCCTTAATTTCCCGAATAGCCTCCTCTAACATTTCAGCATACAAATCAAAACCGATCGCCTCCATTTGACCAGATTGTTCAGTACCCAAAACATCACCCGAACCGCGAATTTCCATATCTCGGACAGCCAACTGATAGCCCGAACCCAACTGCGCGAACTCTTGAATTGCCCGCAGCCTCTGCCTTGCAGCATCAGACAGTTGGTTCTGTTTGGGGTAAAACAGCCAAGCATGAGCTTGAATCCCCGCGCGTCCCACCCGTCCCCGCAACTGGTAAAGCTGACCCAAACCAAACTTCTGCGCGTCTTCAATTAAAATGGTATTGACTCGCGGAATATCCAAACCCGACTCAATAATCGTCGTGCACACCAAAATATCAAACTCCGCCGCACTGAAAGTCAGCATGATTGATTCTAGTTCCGACGCCTCCATTTGACCGTGGGCGATCGCAATTCTGGCAGACGGTACCATCTCCTGCAACTGAACGGCCAACTCATCAATCCCCTCAATCCGCGGCACCACGTAAAAAACCTGACCGCCCCTATCCAATTCTTGACGAATTGCCGATCGCACCACTTCCGGGTTATAGGGAGCCAAATGCGTCTGAATCGGGCGCCTGGAGGGAGGCGGAGTCGAAATCAAACTCATCTCGCGAATCCCCGACAGCGACATATACAAAGTCCGGGGAATCGGCGTTGCTGTCAAAGTCAGAACATCTACCTCTGTTTTGAGAGATTTAATTGCTTCCTTTTGCTTAACCCCAAACCGCTGTTCTTCATCCACCACCAACAAGCCCAAATCCCGAAATTTAATCGCTTTGCTCAAAACAGCTTGAGTACCGACAATCACATCTAATTCCCCAGTCGCCAAACGCTTGTGAATCTCCCGGCGCTCGGTTTCAGTGCGAAAGCGATTGAGCAAACCAACTTCGATCGGATAAGGGGAAAAACGCTCCGAGAGCGTGTGATAGTGCTGTTGGGTCAAAATCGTCGTCGGCGCGAGCAAAGCCACCTGCTTGCCCGCCGTAACCGCCTTAAAAATCGCTCTCAGAGCAACTTCTGTCTTGCCAAAACCGACATCGCCGCAGACCAAGCGATCCATCGGTCGATCGCCCTCCATATCGCGTTTGACATCCTGAGTTGCCTTCAACTGATCCGGGGTTGGCTGGTAAGGAAAAGAATCCTCCAATTCTTGTTGCCAAGGCATATCAGGAGGAAAAGCGTAACCTGTTTGTTTAGCTCTTTTAGCATAAAGATTCAGCAAATCCACTGCCAATTTCTTAACAGCTTTGCGAACCTTAGTTTTAGTTTTTTCCCAAGTTTGACCTGTCAGCTTGTTTAGATCCGGTACTTTATCGCCTACAGTCCGAAACCTGGACAAAGCGCCTAATTGATCTGCCGCCACCCTCAGAGTACCGTCAGCGTATTGAATCAATAAATATTCGCGAGTTTCCCGATCGATCGTCAAACGTTCCAACTTGATAAATTTGCCCACTCCGTGCTGGCGGTGAACTACATAATCACCAGGGCTTAATTTATTCGGGTCTACTTGCTTAGAAGCAGCGCGACGGCGCTTGCGGACGTAGCTAAAAGTAGCGAGAGAATGCTGACCGTAAAATTCCCGATCGGTAATTAAAACAATCCGAAAAGTCGGCAGAATAAAACCTTCCAATTCTGCCAGCCCGCTGTACTTCAAAGCAACCGGAACGTGCTGCAATTGCAACTTGTCGATCGCCAAATAATCGCGCGGATTCACCACAAACTGAGCCGGACAGTCGTGTTCCGACAGCAAAGAAACAGAACGACTCGGTTGAGCAGAAACTAGAAAAATGGTAAAACCCCGATCGCGCTCTTCCCTGAGCATTTGAGACAACTTAGCAAATTGGTGAGGCATCACCGGCACAGGTCTAGAAGCCAAATTAATCGCAGACGGTAGCTGGTCGCCCTCCGCAGAGCTTTGAAGTTTTTTAGCTGTAGAATCTTCGGCCAATTCAGAAAGTTCTAGCCTCTCGAAAGCTGCGACATCTGCCATAGATTCAGCAAAAGTGCGGTGAATTTTCGGAACTTTCAAATTAGCAATTGGCAATTTTTCTGTGGCCTCACCAGCAACAACAGATTCCCGATTGCAATTATTCCACTGTTCCTGTGCATTCTCATACCAGCGGTCGCTGTGAGCTTCGCACCCTTGGGGTTCGTCAACAACAACTAAAGTATTTTCTGGCAAATAATCCAACAAAGATGCAGGTTGCTCGAACGCTAAACCCAACAACCTGCGGACAAATTTTTCCGCTTCATTTTCGGGTTCATTTTCTGTGTCAACAGAGCCTATGTGGTTGATTTCGTCAACCTTTTTTTCAGATAAAACTGCTTTAATAATTGTGTTAAAATTAGTAGGAGTTAACACCAACCGATCGACCTTATCGAGCGATCGCTGCGAAGACGGGTCAAACTCCCGAATTTGCTCCAAATCATCCCCAAACCATTCCAGCCGCACTGGAAACTCAGCCGCCACCGGAAATACATCGACAATATCGCCCCGGCGACTCCACTGGCCCTCCATTTCTACCAGAGTCACTCGATCGTACCCCATCGACACCAGTTGGCGGTCAAGTATCTTCGAGTCTTGAACCGCACCTCGCTTCAGCGTCAGACAGTAGGGTTCAAAAGCAGCAGGTGGCGGCAAGTGAGACTGGAGAGCTCTTTCGGTAGCTACAATCGCGATCGGCTTAGAATTAGCGTTTGTTTCTCGTTTCTCGACCAAATCCGCCAGCACCTGCATTTGTCCCCAAGTCATTTCGTTCTCGTCGGAGTAAGATAGCTCGTAGGGCGAAGCCTCCGAAGTTGGGTAAAAATGCACAGTCTGCCAGCCCATAGCCTCCAGCCCTGCCACCCAGCGGCCCGCTTCTTCTAGAGTGGCCGTCACTACCAGTAAACTCCGCCCTTCTTGTTGTGCGAGGGCGGAAGCTACTAAACCTTTGGGCAACCGGGCGATGCCGTTGAGTTGCAAGCAGCGATGGCGCTTGAGCTTGTTGAGGAGTTCTGTGGCTAGGGGCGATCGCCCCAGGGTACGAATTATTGAAGAGAAAGTCATGCGCTTTTAATTTTAATCCCTGATCGGCGAAGGCTCTTTCCCTTGGCCTGTTAAGGAGATTGTACGACAAACATTCATGATTGTGCCGCTCTGCTGTTGACGCCTTGGAACTTAACTGGAGATAGATTTCTGCTTTAATATGTCGATCCTGCGATCGCGATCGAGCCAGTTCCGTTAATCTAGTGACAGGTTTAGAAAAAATTTCGATTTTGCGATCGAGATTTGCAGCTTCCAGACCTCTCCTGTCAGAAACCTCAGCCTAAAGGCGTGAGGCTTGAAAGAGAAATCTAACAGGCCATTCTGACCAGACTAAGCTTTAAATAGCTACGTTATTTAGGTCACGACACCCGCTTGATGCGAAGCTAGTCCCTTGCTCTGTCGCTAGTGGTTAAACAGTCTTAAGGTCACGCTCGACAGTGCTGCTAGCCGGCGCAAGCCTTTATAACTTTGTCGAAGCTAACTTTACCCCAGAAATGGGAGTTTGGGGCAACCATTCCCCAAAAATCGGAGAGGTTGCATAAAATTCCCTCTCCGACCCCGAAAGGGGATTTAATTCAATGTAAAGCCGTCCTATAAGGACGGGGCTTCAGACCCAGTTTTTTGGTGACTGCACCCAAAGACGGATACCCTGCCACGTACTCAAGTTGTGAAGATCGAAGAATTTTAGACATTAGGGAAATCCCCCAGATACTGGCGGCGTCGTCAATCTAAAATCTAAAATCTAAAATCTAAAATCGACTAACCGGGCACAGCGCTTCGCCGTTACTACCGAAAATTTTAGAAATGTCCCCAAGTACCGATATTCTGATTGTTCTCCTGCTAATTTTCCTCAATGGCTTGTTTGTGATGTCAGAGATGGCCATCATCTCTGTACGGAAGGTGAGACTGCAACAGATGGCCAACCAAGGTTCAGCCAATGCCCGCGTAGCCTTGGATCTGGCTAATGCCCCCAATCAGTTCTTGCCGACAGTTCAAATCGGGATTACGATGCTGGCCATTCTGTCGGGCGCTTTCGGAGAAACGACGATTTCTAGAAGAGTAGAGCCTTTGTTGCGCCTGATCCCTGCCCTCGCGCCCTATTCTCAGACGATCGCCTCAGTAGTAGCAGTTTTAACCATCACTTATCTGACCTTAATTATCGGCGAACTTGTGCCGAAGCGGCTAGCGCTCAACAACCCGGAGCCGATCGCCTCAAGCGTAGCAATTCCCATGCGAATGCTCTCAAAAATTGGCGCTCCTGCGGTTTATTTGTTAAGTCATTCCACTGACTTAGTGATGCGGCTGATGAGGATATCGCCCTCGACAGAACCGCAAGTTACAGAAGAGGAAATTAAAGTTTTAATCGAGCAAGGAACCGAAGCCGGAACCTTTGAAGAAGCCGAACAAGACATGGTAGAAAGAGTCTTTCGTTTGGGCGATCGGCGAGTCAGCGCCTTAATGACCCCGCGTCCCGATCTTACCTGGCTCGACCTCGACGACTCAGTGGAAGAAAACCGCCAAAAAATGCTCGGCAGCGGTCATTCTCGGTTTCCCGTGTGTCAGGGAGGGCTCGACAACGTTGTCGGTTTAGTACACGTTACTGATATGCTGTCTCGGACTTTAACTGGTCAACCCCTAGATTTAAGCGCTTCTTTACGACGACCGTTATTTGTACCAGAAAGCACGCGGGGTTTAAAAGTATTAGAACTTTTCAAACAATCTAGCAATCAAATTGCCTTGGTAGTAGACGAATACGGCGTCATTCAAGGATTGGTTACAGTCAACGACATTTTAGTCGAACTCGTTGGCGACTTTCCCTCGATTGAAGATGCTGACGAGCCGGAAGCCGTGCAGCGCGAAGACGGTTCTTGGCTGTTAGACGGAATGCTAGCAGTCGAAGATTTTTTTGAGATATTTGGAATCGAAGAATTGTCAGCAGAACACAAAGGAAGTTACCACACAATGGGCGGTTTTGTGATTACAAATTTGGGCAAAATTCCCACAGCAGCCGAGCATTTTGAGTGGAACGGTTTGCGCGTGGAAGTAGTCGATATGGACGGGAACCGAGTTGATAAAGTCTTGGTAATGCCGATCGACTCAGCGGGCGATCGCTCCCCCAGCCAGCCAAAAACCCAAAACTAAAAACCATGTAATTTTAATCCATCGACATAATACCCGTAGGGGCGGGTTCACCAACCCTCATCGCCGGAAACAAACAATCTCAAAAACCCGCCCCCACCCAACGATAAATCATCACCTACATTTAGGAATTAAATATAAATATCAGGTTGATGTGAATTATTGGTGAGTGGGGCGGGTTTTTATATATTGTTGGTTATCGTTATATATTGGCAGGTTTACCCGCTCCTACGAGTTCGCAAATTGTACAATAACGAATCAACCAGACATAATATCAATTCTTCTTTTTTCTTTCCTCCTTCCGCAAAGCTTCCAGAATAGAACGGCCCACATAATCACTAAAAATTACTTCCCCAGCTTTATTGTAATGACAGCAGCTATCTACATAAACAGCATCTTTAGTCCCATCAAATACATTTACACCATTCAATATATTAATATTATTTTTTTCCAAATTAGGAAACTTTTTGAAAAGAGCCGGATATCCAATTTCTACAGATTTAGCATAAGGAGTCTCCTTGTTAAAAGCAATCTTCTTTTCGGCTTCACCAAACACCCTTTTCGTCTGATAATATTGATTAGGCTGAAGAACATGAAAATAAGGCACATTACTAGCTGACAGCACTTTGTGCATAAAAATTGAACTTTTTGCCCAATTCCATGCCATTTTTTCAAAAGCTACTGAATCCGGTAAAACCGCCTTATTAGTATTGATATAAATAACGCTGCTACTGTCATCTTTTTGTTGTTTAGTCTGTTCTTCTTCAAACTTAAGAACATCTGCTTTATAGTTATTTACTAGATGTTGAACGTAAACAGAAGTCAAAGCATCGCACGCAGCTAAAGAGCAGTTTTGTAAACGTTCCAAACCCTGATTAATCCTAGTTTTATTTTCTTGAATTCTGAGAGTTGCTTCCATAGCCTTAGTAGAAAGGCTATTATTCGCGAAGTTAGCCAGTGGCAAAATATGCTGAATGCTTGGCATCGCCAAATCGACGTGATTTTTATTGTTTAAGTTAGAAAGTGCTACTTCATTAAAGCCATCTATATTGACGACCATATCTAATTCTTGACCTAAAGCCAAAAAGTAGTTTAAAATTAATAATTGCTGCGGCTGTTTGTAGCCTCCCGTTGCAAAAGACAAAATTACAAATTCTTTATCTTTTAAACCGGGCAACTGTTTGAGGTATTTAGGTAAAATTTGATTCTGAACTTGAAATATTGCATAATCAGAAGCCACAGAACCGCCAAAAACTCCTATAAAAAACTGATTATTTTTAGTTTTTTTGAGAGGGTAATCGTAAGGAGAAATAAACCCATAATTATTGACTTTAAAACCCGGTCGAAAATCGCGGCTGGGTTTTTGAATAAACCCAAAAAAAGGATGAAATCTTTCCACAATAGACTGATTCAGCCGCACTCCTTCTAAATTTATTCCTAAATCCGACTTATCTTGCACTTTTTCTCTAGTATAGAAAAATTGCTTGTGCTTGACAAAATACCATCCCAAGGAACCGAGTTCCAGGAAAACCAGTAAAAGCGCTAAGTTAATCAAAGTTATCTTGAGAACTTCTTGTCCGTTTTTGAGGAATTTTAAATCTTTCATAAACTTTTATTTCGACTCTCTTACTACTTTAATAATTGAACTAGAAACATAGTTTGCCAATACTTCGTCTCCGACTGAATTATAGTGGCAGCAGGCATCTTTGTAAACCGTCTCTTTTGTATTATCTAAAATATTCACTGCGCTAAAAACATTAACCCCAGCTTTTTGCAAATCATCGACTTTAGACAACAATACCGGATAACCTTTTTTCACCCCTTCAATGTAGGGACTCTCTGTGTTAATCGCGATTTCCTTTTCCTTGGCGGTAAACGCTCGCTTAGTAGGATAATACTGGTTGGGCTGGATAAAGTGAAAATACTTAATCTTTCTACTTGATAAAATTTGATTCATCCCGATCGACGATTGGTACCACATTGATGCCATTTTGTCAAAAGCAGCGGCATCCTGCAAAACAGAGTCAGCTTTGGGAATGTACACTATACTGCTATTTGCCGTGTCTGGGTTGGATGGTTTAACTTGCGAATCGTACTTGAGCACTGCTTGCTGGTAATTGTTGACTAATTGTTTCACCTGTAGCGAGGTGACAGCGTGACACAAAGCAAGTTGACAAGTTTGCAATTTGTCAATACCTGCTTTCAATTGTTTTTTTGTTTCGTTAATTTTCACTATGGAACTCATCACTTCTGGCGACAAGTTATTGCTCGCTAAACCTGTTAACGGCTGTATGTGCTGAACGCTGGGCATTCCTATTTCAACTTGGGCTTTGTTGTTTAAATTTGACAGTGCTACTTCGTTAAAACCGTCAATATTGATGACTATATCTAACTCTTGACCCAAAGCCAAAAAGTAATTTAAAATTAACAATTGTTGCGGCTGTTTGTAGCCTCCGTTGCCAAAATTTAAAACAATAATTTCCTTGTTGGCAAATTCTCGATAAGTCTTCAATTTGTTAGACAATCGACGATTTACGTATTCAGCAACGGCAAAATTATTCGCAACTGAACCGCCAAAAACTCCGATGATAACTTGATTTTTATTGGTTTTCACAACCGGATATTCGTAGAGGGAAAAAAAACCCTGTTTGTTGACTTTTAACTTTAATTTTTCATTAGTGAAAGCACCTTGTTTTAGCACATACCCAAAAAGGGGGTGCAGTCTTTCTACGATAGATTCATCAAGTCTAATGCCGATCCTTTCAATATCTTCTACTACTTTTTCTTTGGCTTTAGTTCGGGTATAAAAAAACTGCTTTTGGTTGATAAAATAAAAAGCTAGCGACAAAGCTTCCAGACAAATAAAGGCGATCGCCAAATTAACCGCGATTATAATTAATATGTTTTTGCTTTTTTTTAGCGCCGTTGAATCTTTCATGAAATTTGACTGATTACGGTTGTTTTTTGGGTACTTGAGACTGCTTCAAATTTTCGCACAAATTTCGGTTAATCAGGATACTAGCCAGCCGATGTCCGAGTTCATTCCAGTGACCTCCACAGGGTACAGAATTCTCAAAACCGTGGGCGCAGACTTGATATTTTTCAGTGTAACCTTGGATCTGTTCGGATAAATTCAGTACCCGAAAACCCTCGCGCGCGCCCAATTTTTCCAGCCGCCTATCGGGATAAAACAAATCCTGAATGTTGTTCTTTGTCATAAAATCTTTTCGCACCGGGGCCTCCGGTCTAACTTGCGTCGGATCGCCGATCGTCACAAGCAAGAAATCAGCATTTTTCTGCACGACTTCATTCCGCATCGTCACAATCAAACCCTCTGTCACCCTCCAAGCCTCTTGCCAAGCTGCATTCTGAGGTTCCTTGAGGTTTTGGGTACTTAAATTGGTAAAATCCTCAGATAACTCGCGCTTTTTCCTTTCTAAGTCTACTTTTTTAATAACCTGCAAAATGCGCGAATTGTTGACTAGCCAACTTGGCATCCTGTCTACGAAGGAAACTGCTCTTTCGTTGCGATCGATCGGCGGCAGATTGCGAAAAGACATATCCGGTACTAACTTGCCACTAGAATCATAAGCAAAAAATGGTCGGTAGCGATCGTATTCCAGTTTCGGAGAATTATTTATCACATCATTGCCAATAAAAAAAGCAAGAATTACAATATCAGGATTGTAATCCCACACTTTTTTTCGCAGCATAATTAATTCTTGAGCAGTACCGTAGCCCTGCACCCCGAAATTAATTACCTCAACATTTTTGCGTCCCTTAACAGCTTCGCAGTTGCCTAACTTTCGTTCCAATTTTGACCAGAAAGTTTGTTCGACAGGTACGTGAATTGCTTCGGTGAAAGAATCGCCCAAAACCGCAACGCGCAAAGTATTTGGAGGTTTTGCTTTTGTATGTTCCCGATCGCGCAAACCCTCGCTATTCACCTGCACAAAACTCGCACCTTCCCCATTCCACTCGCCCGACACACCAGGTTTCAGCTTCCAGCCCAAATTCGGATCGGAAGTGTGAAAACGAGTTGGCGCAGAGTCTGCGAAATCTCCTATTTTTGGATAGCCCTCAACTTTAGCCACTCGCAATCCAATTTCACCAATTACCACCCCCATCAATAAACCGCCGAGTGTCAAACCCAAATTGACACCCAAATCTTTCAACTTGCTCATTATTTCAAAACAGGGTGTAAATAAACGGAGCAATCACAGAACCCTGACTCAATACAATCAAAGCTCCCAAAAAGACTAAAGTCACAATCAGGGGCAACAGCCAATACTTTTGGCGTTCTTTCATAAACGCCCACAAATCTTTGATAAAATCTAAAGTTGCTTCAAACACTTAAAAAGGACGCTCCATACTAACTTTGGTTCTTGCTTTACTTGGGACGCGGTAAGTATCCATTTTAGGATTGAGTTTGCGCCGCATTGCATCTTCGCCCAACAGGCTTTTAATAACTCCCATCGGCCAAACTATCAGGTAAAAAACTATCCCTAGGACGATCGGCGTTTCGATTTTGTTAAGAATAATTCCAAAGCGCATCCACCCGTGATAAACGGGATTAAGCGATTTCGGCGCCACCAATGCTAGCAGCACCATCACCCCGCAGATTGCCCAAGGCCACCAAGGTAGAGAATGCCGCCGCAGTAAAGGTACTGCTAAACCGAACAGCACTGCAATCAAGCCGCCAATTAGCAGCCCGAAATCGCGCAAGCCTTTTTTGTCTAGTTTTTTAATTTCGTCGCTCATTAGAAATGGGGAATGGGGAATGGGGAATGGGGAATGGGGAATGGGGAATGGGGAATGGGGAATGGGGAATTAGTTATTAGTTATTCGTTCCAACTAATAACTAATGACTAATGACTAATGACTAATGACTAATGACTAATCTAGTTCAAATTCATTTTTCCAAGCATCATCTTGTTTCCAAGGAATTTGTTCGGACTTGGGAAGCAAGTAATTTTCCAAAACCAGATAGTCCATTTCGGTTCGCATGAAACAGCGGTAAGCATCCTCTGGAGTGCAAACAATGGGTTCGCCTCGGACGTTGAAAGAAGTATTTACCACAATAGAACAGCCCGATCGCTTTTCAAAATGGCTGATTAAGTCATAGTAGCGAGGATTGGTTTCTTTGTGAACAGTTTGGATGCGAGCCGAGTAATCGACGTGGGTGACAGCCGGAATCTCGGAACGCGGAATGTTGAGCTTTTCAATGCCAAACAACTGCTCTTGTTCCGCAGTCATGGGAATGCGGAGACTGGATTTGACAGGTGCTACTAATAGCATATAAGGGCTGGAATGGTCAATCTCGAAATAATCCGCAACTCGTTCGGCTAAGATTGACGGCGCAAAAGGTCGAAATGATTCCCGATATTTAATTTTCAGGTTCATCACGGACTGCATTTTAGCACTGCGGGGATCGCCAATGATCGATCGACCGCCCAGAGCCCGCGGCCCAAATTCCATCCGCCCCTGGAACCATCCCACCACATTTCCCTGTTCCAAAATTTCCGCCAACTGCGGCATTAATTCGGCATCCTCCAATCGGTGATAGCTGGCTTTGACAGCATCCAAATATTCGAGAATTTCTGCGTCAGTAAACCTCGGCCCCAAATATGAGCCCCGCATTTTGTCGTGACAAGTTAAATGAGCAACAGACTTCGCCACAGTTGCCACCGCTTGGTTTGCAGTGAGAACTTCAGTCCTCTCCTCAACCGCTGCGTTTGTAGTGATAAGTTCAGTTTTGAGGGATTCTATACTATTTGCTGTCGAGTTCGCGCTCACAGTGCGAGTTTGTTCGTAATACTGATACCAAATCGCCAAAGCCGCACCCAAAGCACCGCCAGCATCTCCCGCTGCAGGCTGAATCCAAATATCTTTGAAAATACCTTCCCGCAAGAGTCTGCCGTTAGCAACACAGTTGAGAGCAACGCCGCCGGCAAGACAAAGATAATCCACATCCAATTCTTTTTTAACTGTTCTGCAAAGCCGCAAAACAACTTCTTCGGTAACAACTTGAATGGAAGCTGCAATGTCCATTTCTCGCTGAGTCAATTTTCCTTCAGCTTGACGTGGCGGCCCTTCAAACAGTTCGTCAAACTTCTTGTTTGTCATGGTTAAGCCAACTGTATAGTTGAAATAATCCATGTTCAAACGGAAAGTTCCGTCATCTTTGAGGTCGATTAAATAGTTGAGAATCTTGTCTACATACTTGGGTTCGCCATAAGGAGCTAAACCCATGAGTTTGTATTCACCAGAGTTGACTTTGAAGCCGGTGTAATAGGTGAAAGCTGAATAAAGCAAACCCAAGGAGTGGGGAAAATCGATTTCCCACTGAGGTGTAAGTTGGTTCCCGTCTCCCAACCAAACTGAGGTTGTGGCCCACTCGCCCACGCCGTCGAGGCACAAAACGGCTGCTTTTTGAAACGGGCTGGGGAAAAATGCCGATGCTGCGTGGGATTGGTGGTGTTCGGTAAATAGCAGAGATGGCAGTTTATTTGTTTTGCAGTTTGCTATTGCTGCCAGATCTCTTTTGAGCATGGTTTTGAGGTAAAGCTTTTCTTTGAGCCATATCGGCATGGCTGCTAGGAAAGAGCGAAAACCTTGGGGTGCGTAGGCTAAATAGGTTTCGAGAAGGCGCTCGAATTTGACTAAAGGTTTGTCGTAAAAAACTATTCGATCGACTTCCCGCAAATCTATTTTTGCTTCTTTCAAGCAATAAGCGATCGCATTCTTAGGGAATCTGGCGTCATGCTTTTTGCGGGAAAATCTTTCTTCCTGCGCTGCTGCTATAATTTCTCCGTCGCGAATTAAGGCTGCGGCGCTGTCGTGATAGTACGCCGAGATTCCAAGTATGTTCATCGCTCTCCTCACAAATCGCAATGCGTTTGCTTTTGACTATTTAGAATAGCTAACGATTATAGCTGCTTCAGTGCTGATTGGGAATTGAATTTTGCGATCGCCTCTAATTTTACCTGGATCGATGTCGGTGCAAAGTCCGAGGACGATCGGCTGTTAGAGAGCATTTAAGCTAGCGCCGGCTTATCCTGCGCCCCCAAGCTCTGAAGTAAGTTACTACCGGGAATTGATAAAATTCACCTATCAACCACAGCACGATTCCTAAATGGGACAAAAAAGCTAAGCCTGTCCAAGCTAGGGGCAGCCACGACAACCGGCTGCCGGGAACCGGGGGAAAATAGTAAGCTGAAAGTCCCAGCAAGGTAGTGGGAAGGAATATTAGACCCAAAGCCGCTGCCAAGTAGGGCCATCCGAATTCTACGCCTTCGAGGTGGGCTCCTATCCACTGTTTGCCGTTCCAGTGCCAAGTTACGGGCGGTTGGCGATCGGCCATTTGGAGCGATTGTCTTTCAACGCTGGCGGTATAAATGTGCTGGCAGAAGTTGCAAGCTAGGGCGTCCATCAGTGCTAGGGTGGAAATTTGACCGGTGCGGCACACGGGACAGGGATATGTATCTTGAGGGTTGAAAGGTCGGGTTGATTTTTTGAAAATCTGCATAGATTAGGCTGTTTGTCAAGATATTGAGCGATCTTAACAAAGTACAGAGATTATGGGTTGGGTAAGGTGGGTTTTGCCTGTAAAATAGCATCCTGTAGGGGCGGGTTTTACGAATAATATTTAATGACCGCAAACCATCTATATAAACCCGCCCCCACACAACTAATAACCCAGATCAACCTTTCTTTCGCTCGAAGCATAAAAATGTAAATTGCGATTTATCGCCTTGTGGGGGCGGGTTTATGAGATTATTGATTTTAGGCAAATATTGTTGGTAAAACCCGCCCCTACAGATTAATGATTAATGGTCGATGATTCGGATTAATTGCGGTGATTGTTGCTGTACCGAATTCGGGCTCCTGCCCAGTGAAGTTTTTCCCTCAAAGTGTTGAAATAAGAATAGTTTTCCCGCAAAATGATAAACTTGGCTTCGCAGTCCGCCTTCCGCACGTCTACGCGCTGTCCTGGCCAAATTGCAGTACCCAAAATGCCGTCTGTCCAGAGTTTGGTACTGAGTTCGTAATCTGCTAAAGGCCAAATGCTGACGACTGAACCGGGCGGCAGGACGATCGCCCGACTGGATAAACTCAAAGGGCAAATCGGAGTAACTGCGATCGCCTCCATTCCCGAGTGCATTATCGGCCCGTTGGCAGATGCGGTGTAGCAAGTCGAACCGGTGGGAGTTGCCACAATTAAACCGTCGCCTTGATATTGATCGACTACTTCGCCGTCAACTTCCATTTCTAGAATACAGCTCGGCATTCGATCGGCTGAAGCAGGTTTGACACACATTTCATTGAGTGCCAAAAATCGATCGCTTTGGGGTTCGAGATTGCTTCTGTTTCCCTCAAAAACTGTTGCCTGCAACATCATCCGCGTCTGCACAGCATACCTGTCTTCCGAAAGTCTGTCCCAAATCTCCTCAGTATTTTGGAAATCATCAAAAGACTCGGTTAAAAAACCCAGATGTCCCCCCACATTCGCTGCCAAAATCGGGATGCCGTCAGCAGCCAAATTCCGCGCCGCAGCTAGGGCAGTACCGTCGCCGCCGAGCACCACCGCTAAATCTATTGGGCTGTTACTAGAAGCTAAAAACACCGGATACGGGTTATCTTTGGGGCCACTCGGCCCCATTAAAACCTGACACCCGCGACTTTCTAATTGGCGGGCACACTGTTCTGCCCACCGCTGGCTGAGGGTATCTCTGGCTTTGTGGGCGATAATTACTTGTTTTAGTTGCACAACCTATCGATTTTAGATTTTAGATTTTGGATTTTGGATTGTTAGATTTTAGAGTGAGCTCACAATCTATCGATATTTGGATTTTTGATTGTTAGATCTTAGGCTGAGTGAAATATCTTAAAATGTTCGATCGCAGAAATTGGTTTTGGACATCAGGTTAGATTTTAAACTATTTTTGAGCATTGCGAGGCAGAGCCTGTGGATCTGCGTTACCAGGATTTGCCTGGTAAAAAGAAAGCCGGGAATAAGAAATATTATTATGACTGCATTTCCACATCTTCCGACTTCCCTCGGACTGACATCCGTTACATCCGTTACATCCGTTACATCCGTTACATCCGTTACAGAATCCGTTGCCGAACTTCCTTCACCCGTCGCTGCGGCTGGATTTGGGCCGTGGCCAGATAATGCTGGAATCGGCAGCGAGTAGGCTAGAAACTGCGCTGGCCCCAAAGCGGTTGAGGTGGCTGGGGTCAACAAAATAGTCATTGCGGCCCGGCCACCGCTGCGAAAAGTCGCGGAAAGCGAAGCCTTTTTGCCGCGAGAGTTGCTGCATTCGCTGTCGAAACTGCTGTTCTGCCCGCAGGCGAGTTCCGTCTAAGTAGTCGTCGGTGAGGGGCAAATTGACGAAAATTAGGGGAATTTTGCGAGCTTTGGTAAATGCTACAACTGAATTAAAGGCTGTTGCTTGTTTGCCTCCGAGGTTGAAGTTTTCGTAGTCGCGATCGTACTGGCCTGAAACGTAAGCGCGTTCTCGATAATAAGTGTTGGGATTGTACTTGCCCGACATAGCCATGAATCCGTTGGAGTCGATCGAATCTGCCAATTGGTTGAGTTGTCGGATGGCTACTGTTGTGCGTCGCGAGACTGGAATCAATTGTGCTTTTTGGGTTGCTGCATCTGCTGCGATCGGTTTTAAGTCATATCTTGCAGCCTTCTCAGCAACGGGCAAGATGCCCGTTCCACTTGACAGGAATTTGATTGGGGGGAGTAGGGGTTGGGTGTTAGCAACGGGCAAGATGCCGGTTCCACTTGACAGGAATTTGATTTTGGGGAGTAGGGGTTGGGTGTTAGCAACGGGCAAGATGCCGGTTCCACTAGAGAGGGATTTGATTGTGAGGAGTAGGGGTTGGGTGTTAGCAACGGGCAAGATGCCCGTTCCACTAGATAGGAATTTGATTGTGGGGAGTAGGGGGTGCGCGTCTTGCCCGCCCGTGAAAGGTCGATCGACAGATGCCCATGCTTTGCGGAAAGTATTTTTAGCGCAGGGCTGCGGGAATCTGTAACACTGGGGAATCACATTCGGTTCATCCAACTCCAGTTCGGGGCGAACGCCTGCGGCTATAAGTTGGCTGCCTTCAGAATCGAGGATCGAATTAAAAGTGCGATCGTCCCGGCCGCTGTTAAATGCGCGCACACCATCCGCCCAGACAATCATTTGAGGCAAATGATCCGGCTTCAAAAGCCGCCGCAGTTGAAAGTCAACTACTTGTGCAGTTGCACCGTTGACTGAAAAGTTAAATACTTTTAAGCCCGGACGGCCCCTTTGGGCCAAAGATTGTTTTAGCTGTTTGGGATCTACGCCCTGCAATGCGCGGGAACTGCCGACAATCAAAACATCTGGTGGCCCGACGGCAGCAACGTAGGATAGGTAAAGTTCGAGTTGTTCGTTGAGTAAATCGCTGCTGAAGCTGACTGTACTGGCTTGCGATCCGTTTGCGCCCGCTTGCTGTTGGGAATAAACCAGGTTTCTCATGTACTCCACCACTTTTTTCTCCGCAAAAGCCCGCCTGGGACTGCCGGGGGGAACGGCTTGCATCCAGGCGACGGCCTGCACCCACAGGGCGGCTACTTCGTCCCAGTCTTCTTTTGAATTGGCTGATTGAGCCAAATTAGAAGCTTGGGTGGCAAAGTTAACTGACTCCGTGAAGGCATCGTTTTGGGGGCATGAGGGAACGCTGAGGGATTTTCTGGTTTTGTTGGGGTTTTGAGCTAACAGAGACGTTGGCGACTGCGCTAGGACTGTGGATTCGATCGAACCCGATGGCCCTGCGGTGTTGGGTGGCTTCGTTGACGAACATCCCAAAGTTACGGCTAATACAGCGGCTGCGGCGCAGGTACGTTTGAGGATGCTGGTGCTGATGCTAGCAATGTAGCGGCGAATCATAAAGCTTTCAGCGATCGCGAAACATTACTAGATATTACTCATTATTCGGCGGATCGAGCAATTAGCTCAAACAGATGTTTTAACCATTCAATAAAAATTAAGGCGATCGGGCAATCGCACCTGAGCACCTGCGCTGTTATTGCTTGTCCCATCGGCATTGCAGGCGTTTTCTGCCATGCCAGCCAAGTGTGGATTAGCGCTTTGGGATGATGAGTTAAAGTGTAGCGGTTAAGTCCGGCTTGTTCGATCTCTTGTAAAATTGCTTCTGCTTTCGGATGCAGGGTGTCGCCAGGAGGGATGAGATAGGCGACAAAATCTTCTAACATTCCAGGAAGTTGATTGTTTGGCATCAACCAAACTCCGACGCGAGGCAAGTATGGATCTGAAGGTGTGCAAACCCAGCCTTCGGGAGGGGGAGATTGGGGGATGTCTCGATAGCCGATCGAACTGAGTTTATCTTTAAGAGATTGCCACCGCCCACTTAAATTGCGATCGGCATCTACCACAATTCCCAAGGTGCGTAAATTCTCTGCTTTCAATCTTTCTGGCAAGCCATTTAGCAGCGCTTCAACTCCTTCTGTACTTCCTTCTCTACCTTCTTCTTGCGGTACTTCGACGGAAAATGTTTCTGGCAGTTGATATTGCTGGCACAAAGCCCAGATTACGTGTCGGTCATTCTTACCTTCTACCAATAACTGTTGAGGTTTTGATTGAGGAGGTTTTCGTGCTTTTGGCATCAGCGCACCTCGATACTTTGGCGCACTGCAACGGACAATTCATCGGGAGTGTATTCAACTGCACGAATATCCTCGCCGCGCCGGCTCAAGCGAAATAATTTGCCAACCGAACTATCTTCTGACTGTTCTAAGGCTTCTTGAAATGCGGCTATGCAGTCCCAACTGTGGGTAGTTGCAAAGACTTGAACGTTCAATCGCTGTGCTGTTTCAAATATCAATCGCCACATATCAGTTTGGGTTTGATAGTAAAGACCTGTATCAATTTCATCAACCAACAAAAACCCATTCTCTGATGAGACGGCTGCCATTGCTATACTAAGAATTCGTTGCATACCATCTCCCATACTGCCTAGAGGAATTGGGTTATTCTGTCCTCTAATTTTAATCAAAATACCACTGTTATTAGTGGGATTACTGGTAAAACTAATACGTTCTACATCTGGTTCTAAGATTTGCAGTGCTGCTACTACGCTTTCTTCTTTTGGTGTCAGTGTAATAGCATCCCAAAACACAGCCATTTCGTTAAAAGTTATTGCCGTAGTTTTGAGAAAATTAAAATTATCTTGACTGGAACCAACAAGCGATAAATAGTTATTTTTTCTATCGGTCAATTTAGAAGAAACTAAATGAGCAATAGAAGCATCGCGTAGCAGTGAAATTTTGACTGTGGCAGTCTGATTGTAGCAAACAATTAATTCTACTGCTAAAAACCTTGTTTCTACTTCTTCAGCTACCGGAATTAATACCTGTTGGTTTGTAGGGTTTGCTTGAATTTTGAGTGAGAGTAGTTCTTCTTTCTGAGATTGAATGTAAATGTTTTTATCGGGAGTTAGTTGATGTCCGTAAAAAATATGTTCAAATTGATACTTGCTCCGGTTTACTGCTTGATCCGATGCCAGTTGAGTTTTTATGTTGCTCATTTCGCCACGACCATTTAGTACATCAAACAAAGCTTGAATACTCTGTTGTTGGACTAATAAATAAATGGCTTCCAAAAAAGTAGTTTTACCGCTATTGTTCTGACCAACTATCAGATTAACCCTAGCTAACTCGTCGATATGAAAATCTTTAAAACAGCGATAATTTTGGATGGTGAGATCGCGCAACATGGATTCCTCGCATATTAACTAAATTCTATCATTTCTCCGTTCAGACTAGAAACCAGTATGGGATTCGATGACTGCTTCGGCTTGCAGGGCGATCGACCTCAATTTATCCAATGTATCCTGGTTCGCACTCTGCCACAACCCCCGCTGACGAGCTTCTAGCAATCTTTCCGCCATATCTCGCAGTGCCCAAGGATTGTTTTCTTGAATAAATGCCTGCACTTTTTCATCAAAAATGTAAGCCTCTGCGATTCCTTCATACATAAAATCCTCTACACAATTTGCCGTAGCATCGTAAGCAAACAAAAAATCAACAGTTGCTGCAATTTCAAACGCACCTTTATAACCGTGTCGCATCGCACCTTCTATCCATTTGGGATTCACAGCCCTACTGCGATAAACCCGCGCAATTTCTTCTCGCAGTTGCCGCACTTTGGGATTCTCAGGAATGGAATTATCTCCGAAATAGGTTTCAGGATTTTTGCCTTGCAAATTGCGGATTGCGGCCGTCATCCCGCCTTGGAATTGATAATAATCGTCGGAGTCGAGGATGTCGTGTTCGCGGTTGTCTTGGTTTTGCAGAACTATTTGCATTTGGCCGAGGCGTTGTTCAAATGCTTCGGGTGCAGAACATCCCCATTCACCCCCCCTAACCCCCCCTTGTAAAGGGGGGGGACAAGAGTTGGATTTGGCCTCAGAACTTAATTCACCCCCCCTAGCCCCCCCTTGTAAAGGGGGGGGACAAGAGTTGGATTTAGCCCCCCCTTGGTAAGGGGGGGTTGGGGGGGTATCCCCTGGTTGTAAAGGAGAGGAAGTAGATTGAGCCCCCCCTTGATAAGGGGGGGTTGGGGGGGTATTCTCTGGTTGTAAAGGAGAGGAATTAGATTTAGCCGCCCCTTGATAAGGGGGGGTTGGGGGGGTACTTGTATAGGCGTAACTACTCCAATTAATGTAAGCTTTTGCTAAATCGCTGTCATCTGTCCAGTTTTGAGCTTCAATTATGCCTTGAAGTCCTGCGCCGTAAGCACCTGGTTTTGAGCCAAACACTCGAAATTGCGATCGCCCTTGCGCCTCTTCCTGACTCAAACCTGTAGATTCCCAATACAAAATCTCTTCCTTAACTTGTGCTGCTAAAGGGTTGTCTTCTGCTGATTCGTCTAAATCTGCCACAGCTTTTACCGCACTATCAAACAAATCAATTAAATTAAAAAAAGCATCGCGGAAAAAGCCAGAAATTCGCAAAGTAACATCAACCCGCGGCCGCCCCAAAACAGAAACGGGCAAGATTTCAAAATCTACAACCCGGCGCGAAGGGCCATCCCAAACTGGTTGAACTCCTATCAATGCTAGGGCTTCGGCGATGTCGTCTCCCCCTGTCCGCATGGTGGATGTTCCCCACACTGACAAACCCAAAGTTTTCGGATATTCGCCGTTTTCTTGGGTGTATCTTTCGATTAAAGTTTCAGCAGCAACTCTGCCAACTCTCCAGGCGGTTTCTGTGGGAATCGCGCGGATATCTACTGAGTAAAAATTCCGACCTGTGGGCAATACATCTGGTCGGCCACGAGTGGGCGCGCCGGATGCGCCGCTGGGTATGTGCCGCCCATCTAGTCCGCGCAAAAGGTTGGTAATTTCTTGGTCTGTTTGGAGGAGTGAAGGTAAAAGATAGTTATTTATCCAGTTTAATTCTTGTTGGGTCGCTTCTCCAATTTGCGGATTTGTAACCGCAGATGAACGCGGATTGACGCGGATGTTTTCGATTAAGTTATCTACTAATTCAGCGGCTTTTTCTTCGAGTTCTGCTGTTAAATCGCCTGCTGTGCGGTGCTGAATTATCGACATTGGATCGCAGGTTAAGGGGTCGAAATCGTAGCCTGAGTCTTCTGCTAGGGCGCGGGTTAAGCCCGATCGCCCGTTGGTGGGATGGCGGGCGATCGCAATTATCAAATCTCTCAACTGTCTACCTTCGGGACACTGCCCGAAAATGTGCAATCCGTCACGAATCTGGGATTCTTTGAGTTCGCAAAGATAGCCATCTGTGCGGGTGATAAATTCTGTAAATTCTGATTTATTTAGTTGTATTCCTAAGTCTTTATCTAAGTTTTCTTTGTTGGTGAGGGCGAGAATGCGATCGCGAATCATGGGCAATCTGGACGGATCTAAACTTTGGGCTTCGCAATACTCGTCGATTAAGGTTTCCAACTGTTGCAAAGGCCCGTAGAGTTCGGCGCGAGTCATCGGCGGCGTCAGGTGGTCGATAATCACAGCTTGCGATCGTCTTTTTGCCTGGGAACCTTCCCCCGGATCGTTGACAATGAAGGGATAAAAATTCGGCATCGCGCCTAATGCTACTTCTGGATAACATTTGTTAGACAATGCTATACTTTTACCGGGAAGCCATTCTAAGTTGCCGTGTTTTCCAGCATGAATTATAGCGTCAATTCCCAATTTTTCTCGCAACCAATAATAGTAAGCTAGATAATTGTGAGTTGGTTCTAAGTCTGGGGCATGATAATTTAACGCGGGGTCAAGTTCGTATCCCCGCGATGGTTGAATTCCTACAAATACATTACCGAAATGAATTCCCGGAATCGGAAAAGACCTATTGTTACTTATAAAATCTTGTGCATAGCTTCCCGGAAGCCCCCATCTTTTACAAATTCCATCTTGCACTTCCTGCGGCAAACTAGCAAAATATTCTTCATATTCTGCCAAATCCAAAGATTGATGAACAGGCCGCAATTCGCGTCCTTCGGGGTCATTTGTCACGCCGGAAGTCAGGAGTTCAATTAACTCGTTGCCACTAGCCGGGATGTTTTCAATTTGATAGCCAGCTTGCTGCATAGCTTTGAGGATTTCGACACAGCTAGCGGGGGTATCTAAGCCGACCCCGTTGGCTAAGCGGGCGTTGCGAGTGGGGTAATTTGCCAGAATTATGGCGATGCGTCTGTTGGCGGCTGGGGTTTGTTTCATTTTCACCCAATTCGCGGTTAAATCTGCTACAAATGAAATGCGATCGCCCGCTGCTACATAGCCTACTACATCTGTTTCTAATTCGCTGTTCCAAGTCTGTACGGCTTTAAAAGAAACAGCCCTAGTAATGATTTTTCCGTCTACTTCTGGCAATGCTACATTCATCGCCACATCGCGGGGCGAAAGTCCCTGAAGTTCCGTTTCCCACTGTTCCAAACCGCCACCGCTGAAGATTGCTTGCAATACGGGAACGTCTAAGGATTTTAAGCTGTTTTGTTCCGGTTCTTGATTGCTGAAACCGGAGACTGCAAAACTTGTGGTGTTGAGCAATAATTGAATTGGTTCTGATTCCTTAGGTTGGAAATATTCCAGCAATTCTATTTGCAAATCTGGTTCCCGCAAAGAAGACACAAAGACGGGAACGGGGACTAAGTTTCGCTCAGATAGAGCTTGACAAAGTGCATCAATTGGTGCTAAGTTTCCTGATAAGTAATGAGCTCTATAAAATAATATTCCGACCGTAGGGGCGGTGCCCCCGTGCCCGCCCTCGCCGTACCCTTTAGGGAGTGTTTCCAAACCCGGAGATCCCCCCCAGCCCCCCTTAATAAGGGGGGGGCAAGAAGTTGTCAAAGTCCCCCTTGTTAAGGGGGATTTAGGGGGCTCTGAATCTGGTGGTAAACCCGGAGATCCCCCCCTGCCCCCCTTAATAAGGGGGGGGCAAGAAGCGGTCAAAGTCCCCCTTATTAAGGGGGATTTAGGGGGATCTGAATCTGGTGGTAAAGTTTCAAAACACTCCTCCCCGCGCCCGATCCAATCATAAATTCCGACGCGGGAGACTGTTTGAGGTAGCGGTGGATTATAAGCAGTTTTCAGGCAAGTATCGGCGGCAAATTTGAGTGCGTTAACAAAGTTTTGGACTCCGCCTTCTGTGAAGTAGCGCCACAGTTTATTGACTGCTGACAGCGATACATTGGAATGGCTGATTAAATCGGGATCGGGACTGTCTTCTCCCGGCATTACAATCAGTGCTGCGTTAGTTTTCTGCACTGTTTCCCGCAGAATCTCTAAGCCGTAAGACCAATAAGAACGCCCTCCTAACAGTCTTAAGATTATGACCTCGGCGCGTTCTAAAACTTCCTCTGCATAAGTATCAATTGTTAGTTGTTGCTGCAACTGAAGCAGATTTACTGCGCGCACTTTGGGAAAATTTGCCGGCATTTTGGATGCGGCGGCTGCGAGAGTTTGAATGTCGGTGTCAGCAGCACTAATAAATACTATTGGTGCTGGGGTTTGCTGAATAAAAATTACTCCTTCTGATTGAGGGTTCCAACCTCCGGGCGTGGCTGCTATTTTGTGCATTAATTTTTTTTATCTTAATAAATAGTGAGAGAAAGTGCGATCGCCTTGAGTATAACATGACTTATACATAAATAGAGGCTAGGGCGTGTTTCCCACCAGGACATTCCCGCCCAACCGAGAGAGGGCGGACACGGGGAGTAGCGGTCGCACCGCCCCTACATTGGGGGGGAGAATGAGCGTCAAAGTCCCGGAAATCTCAACCTATAAACTGATAAATAAAACTCCCAAAATCATGATTCCGGCCCCTAATAATCTTTGTTGAATATCTTTTTCCTTAAAAATGAAATGACCGAACAATACACCCATTAACACGCTAGTACGCTTAATCGCGATCACTTGCACTACGAAAGTTAATGTCAAAGCTTGCATTTGAAAAAGCACTCCAATAGCATTTAAAGACCCCATAGCAGCTAGCATTGGTAATTGTTGGAGAATTTTTCGCCCTGAATTTGGGGTTTTGTGCAATAAAACTGGCAGTAACAAGACACTGATTGTACCAAACAAAGAGAATACCCAAAAAATAGGGGATGAATTTGTAACTCCTATTTTGTCAAAATTTGAGGCAATACTCCATAGTAATGCGACGATTAACATCAATTTTGGCCCGGGTTCATCCAGCAGTGCTGTGAATGGGGCTAAATATCCTTTATATTTCTCTTTTATATTTAATAAATAAGAGCCTGCTACGATTAGTAAAATGCCAATATAATCAAAAAGTTTTGGATATTCACCGACAATTAACGGTGAAGTTACCAACATGAATAATGGTGTCAAAGCTACCAGCGGGAGTGTTAGGGATAAATCTGATACTTTGATGGCTTTGATGTAGAGGAGGGATGTGACAGCGTTGATGCTACCTCCGATTAATAGGGCGAGCCAAAATTGAGAGTTTAATGTCGGAATTCCTGTATAAACTACCCAGGGAATCAAAAAGATGACTGAAAAAAATGAGAGAGACCAAGCGACGACATATTCGTCACTTTTTTTGAGGTTTTGTTTGCCAAAAACGTCTTTGACGGCTTCAAAAAAAGCGGTCAAGAGTCCTAAAATTAACCAAGTCATCCTAAATATGCGCTCCTGACTCGCTCGTCGTTTAGCAAATCTGCTCCAATACCTGTGAGAGTAATGTTACCAGCTTCTAGTACGTAACCCCGATCGGCAATTTGCAGTGCTAAACTGGCGTTTTGTTCGACTAAAAGGATTGTAACGCCTGTGGAACGCAGGTTTTGAATAATTCCGAAAATTTCTTTGACGATCGCAGGTGCTAAACCTAAACTGGGCTCGTCTAATAATAGCAGCTTCGGGCGGCTCATCAGAGCACGGGCGATCGCCAGCATTTGCTGTTCCCCGCCGCTGAGGGTTCCTGCTAGCTGGCGACGCCTTTCTGCTAGGCGCGGAAATATCTCAAATTGGCGCTCTAAATCGGCTTTTACTGCCGCCGAGTCCGATCGAATATAGGCCCCTAATTCTAAGTTAGTTAACACCGTTTGCTGCGCCAAAACCCGCCGCCCTTCTGGGCTATGGGCGATTCCCAATTTCACAACTTCGTGAGCTTGGCGGCGGCTAATGTCGCGCCCGCTATAAATAATTTGTCCTTGTCGCAAATTAACTATTTTAGAAATCGCTCTCAATGTGGTACTTTTGCCCGCACCGTTGGCACCGATGAGACTGACAACCTCGCCTGCATTAATCGTGAGATTAATATTTTGTATGGCTTGAATGCCACCATAATTTACAGAAATATTCTTGAGTTCTAAGAGGATATTTTGAGATATTTTGGGTGGGCTATCGTGCATTTTCTGTGACTTTGAGTTTGAGGTACATTGCGATTTAATGTTGGGTGGGGGCGGGTTTATGAGATTGTTATTTTTAGGCAATTATTGTCGGTGAACCCGCCCCTACAGAATGTGTAATAATGGTGCAATATGTGATTTTTTAATATTACTCTTAGTCCGCGTAGGCGGACATTGTTTGTGTAGACGCGATTTCCAATCGCCGGGTTTCCTTAGTTATTTTTCATCTCCCAAATAAGCCTCAATCACAGCCGGGTCATTCCTCACAACAGCAGGCTCGCCCAAGGCAATAAGCTGACCGAAATGCAAGACGGCAATGCGATCGCACAATCCCATAACTAGCGGTACATGATGCTCGATCAATATTACAGTTAAATTGAATTGTTGGCGCACTTCGCGGATAAATTCGCTTAATTTGTGCTTTTCATTGGGATTCATCCCCGCTGCTGGTTCATCTAACAGCAATATTTGCGGTTCTAGGGCTAAAGCGCGGGCAATTTCTAAGCGCCTCTGGTCGCCGTAGGGCAAGTTTTTGGCTTGTTCGCCCGCGCGATCGCCCAATCCGACTAAATCCAACAATTCTAAGGCTTTTCGCTGGGTTTTGCGTTCCATTGCGTTAGATGCTGGCAAGCCGAAAATCCCCGCCAGCACCGATAAAACTGGATTGCCCGATCGACTATGGATGTGTCGGGCGATCGCCACATTTTCCACAGCAGAAAGTTCCCCAAATAACCGGATATTTTGAAAAGTTCTGGCAATACCTTTATTGGCAATTTGATAAGGCTTCAATTGGGAAATATTTTCATTTTGATAAATCAGGTTGCCACTAGAAGCAGGTATCAGTCCAGTCATTAGATTAAATAGAGTTGTCTTGCCCGCGCCGTTAGGGCCGATTAATCCAAAAATTTCGTGTTTTTGAACTGTGAAAGATACGTCGTTTACCGCAATTAAACCACCAAAACGACGAGTTAATCCTTTGGCTGCTAAAACAGGATTGCTTGTTGAGAGGGTAAGGGGTTCGGAAATCATAAACACATCATAGAACGAATATAAGATATCTCATTATGCCTTAGACTGCCGAATGTTCTTAAAGTCCCCCTTTTTAAGCAGTATTTAGGGCGATTTCACCACGGACAAGCACAAATTTAGATGCCCCGGAGTCCTGAAACAGTTTGATGAGAATGTATACACAATTATTCCAATGGCTGAGACGGCTCATCAAACACAAGGATTCTAGCCCATGACGAAGCACTGCCGACAAAGATTAGCTGCCGTAATTGCCCTCTCGTTTCTATCTTTCACATCGCCTTTGCTGTTGACTCGCAATGCTGCGGCTGAAATTGGGGACGAACCCACAGCTAATCCCAAACAGATTGCCTCCCTCACCGACAAGTTAAAGACTAACGATGAAACGGCACTTGATGCAGCTATTAAGCTGTTACGAAAAAGAGGTGAACCCGCCATCCCTGATAGGATGGAAGCTTTGCAGGATCAGAATTTGTCAGTCGGCCAGAGTGCTGCTGAGGTTCTAAGACAAATTGCTCTTCCTGCTATTCCTGCCTTTGTCAAAACCTTGAAAGACTCAGATGTGTCGGTGGGTGCAGAAGCTAAAACTGCTGTGCCGCAGCTAATTCTGTTGCTGAAAGACTCCGATCCCACTGTGCGTAGCCGTGCAGACTATGCTTTGGGAAGGATGGGTGCAGAAGCTAAAACTGCTGTGCCGCAGCTAATTCTGTTGCTGAAAGACTCCGATGCCACTGTGCGTAGCCGTGCAGCCAATGCTTTGGGAAGTATCGGTGCAGAAGCTAAAACTGTTGTGCCGCAGCTAATTCTGTTGCTGAAAGACTCCGATGCAACTGTGCGTAGCCGTGCAGACTATGCTTTGGCAAGGATGCGTGCAGAAGTTAAAACTGCTGTGCCACAGCTAATTTCCCTGCTTCAAGACTCAGATGCAACTGTGCGTAGTAGTGCAGCCAATGCTTTGGGAAGTATCGGTGCAGAAGCTAAAACTGCACTGCCGCAGCTAATTGTCTTGCTGAAAGACTCCCATCCAAATGTGCGTAGTAGTACAGCCTCTGCTTTGAATAAAATCCGTGCAAAAGCTTAAACTGCACTGCGGCAGCTAATTGTCTTGCTGAAAGACTCCAATCCAAATGTGCGTAGGTAGTGCAGCCTCTGCTTTGAGGAGGATTGGTGCAGAAGCTAAAACTGTTGTGCCGCAGCTAGTTCCGCTGCTGAAAGACTCCGATGCAAATGTGCGTAGCCCTGCGGCCCCTGTCTTGCTAAGTATTGCTCTTCACCTTCGAGAAAAAGCAAAGACGCTAACTTCACCGGAGTTAAATCAGGCTGTATCAAACCTAGAATCAGCCTTAAAAATTTTGGATGAACCTAAAGCTAATTTGTCACAAACAACGATCGCAAATATCCGTGTATATAGCGGTTCTCAAGCGTGGTGAGGTATGCCCTATGCCCTATGCCCTATACCCACGGAGGCCTATGCCCTATGCCCATGAGTACCTCATATGAGAGCTCGAAAGGCTATACATCAATGCTCTCAAAGCTGAACAAAGCAATCCCCCCTTCATCAAATCACTTCCCAAAAATGCCTACATCTGGGGAATTTACATATTTGTCCTCTGGAGAAACTTTGCCATCAACCCACTGTGGCTGCTCAAAATCTACGAAACCTTAAAACCGAAATAGCCGGCGGCAGAAACATCACCGTTTTGCTAGCAAAACTCTATGCCGACCAACTCATTGCCAAGAAATAAGGCACAACAGACGGCAATTTACCGGATAATATTTTGGCGTTAATGCTGCACTATTTAAACCAAATAAACCGCAGCGGAACAGAGGATAAAGTCAGCGATTACACCGCTAGATATTAACGGCAAAGATGAGAGTTAATGGCAATATGTCTTGAAGGTAGCCGACTCCCAAAATTCATCAGAAGCGATCGCCGGGTTTTTGTTAGGAGTAAAAAATTGCTATCTCGATAAAATTCCCGGTGCAGAAGATACCGAGTTTCTGCAGGAAGAGATCGCATCGCGCTATAATATTACAATTACCGTAGCGCCTGAATCTCCTGAACATCTCGCAGGGATAATTGTATAACAATGTACATACCAGATTCGCAATCTTCCCCAAGAAAAGTGCTGCCGACGATGTACGATCTACCCAGTGAAGACCCGGAGGAGCCTGGTTTGCCTGACGAATATCACCGGTGGCAAGCACAACTTTTGTGCGATAGCTGCCTGCCCTCTAATTATCCACCCGATCGCCTCTTCTCGGCCAGCGATCTCAATCTATACTACGACTCCAACCATCCCAATTGGTACAAAAGACCCGATTGGTATTTAGTTGTGGGGGTTTCGAGATTTTACCAAGACAGAGACTTGCGCCAAAGTTACGTGATTTGGGACGAAGCCGTAACTCCTTTAATTGCGATCGAATTTCTGTCACCTGGTACGGAAGATGAAGATTTAGGACTGACAGAATCAGAACTAAACAAACCGCCGACTAAGTGGCAGGTTTACGAAATAATTTTGAAGATTCCTTATTACTTTGTTTTTAGCAAATACAACAACCAATTGAGGGTATTTCGGTTAATTGGCAACCGTTACCGCGAACAAGTGTTAACAGGTTCTCGATTTTGGATACCGGAAATACAGTTAAGTTTGGGTTTGTGGGAAGGTGCTTTCCTGCAAAATCAAAGGTTGTGGTTGCGCTGGTATGATATTAATGGCAATTTGATTCTGACTCCAGAAGAATTTGAAAGACAGCGAGCTCAATTGGAAAGCCAACGAGCCGAGTTTGAAAGGCAGCAAGCTGAAATTGAAAGACAGCAAGCTGAATCAGAAAGGCAACGAGCCGAGTTTGAAAGGCAACGAGCTGAATCAGAAAGAGAGCGAGCAAATCGTTTAGCCGATCGACTGCGAGCAATGGGCATTAATCCAGATGAGCTGTAAAATTAAATAGCAGCATGAAATTGTGCAAGCTGCAAGCGCTGTCGATAAAAACTTATTAACTAAAAATAACTTATGCCTGAATCTACCTCATTGCGCGATCGCTACCTAGCACTAATCGACAAAATTGTCGAAATCACCCTCAAAGGTCAAATTCGCTCCAAAGAACAAGTTTATCAAATGCTGGTGCAAGACATTAGCACCGGTACTGGCGAAATATTTGAACGCTGTTTCGGCGAACGCCTTGATGCCGCCGAAAATCAACTCAGAAATGAAAAAGACGAAATCAAACAAGCAAAGGCAAATCGCAGCCTCCGAGCGCTCAAAACCATCCAAGGAGAATGGGAACGCTGGCAGAAAGATAACCGCGTCGATCGCGCAATTGCATCCTCAATCCAACAAATCGTTACCGCCGAATCTAACGCCCGCCTCCTGGCATTATTACAAGTAATCGATCCGAATAAAGAACATCCGCTGACTCTCGCTCAATTGCAGCAATTGGCAAAATCTCTGCACCAACAAATGCTGCAAACTTCTAATCCCGAAACCGAACAAGATTTGCAGCAAATCACCGTCGGCATCGCTAAAGGTTTAGAATCTTGGCAGCGTTTGGAACCGGAACTTGTGGGCTGGATTTATCAGCCGCAGCAGCTAGGATTTGCCGGTAGTCCCGAAGAAAATGGGCCTTGGGCTTTTTGGGCAAAAAAAGTTAACAGTCCCTTTCCCCAGGCTCTTTTGAAGACTATTGCGCTCGGTGAATCTGTAGTTCAATTCGCAGCCCAGCAATCGAATTTAGATTTAGGCATATTGGTGGAAGTGGCGATTATTTTGCAGTGCTTGCAGCGGGCGTTGGCGACATGGTTTGACAAGCAAGTTTACGATTCCAAAGTGTCAACAAAAGCTTCAATTTCTACTTACATTACTTTTGCGGTAATTTGGAGTCAGCTAGCTAGTGGGTTTAATAATTCTACCAAGAGCGGCGAGCAGTTGGCAAATGCTTGTTTTCAAGTAACTTTGCAAATTTTGCGCGCTTTTTCTCAGCGAGAATACTTTCCACTTTACGGGGGGATTTTCGCTTCCTTTGATGGTAAAGCTCTGCGGCATACTTTGGATTATTTAGACGAACCGCTGCGCCGAGTTGAAGGCACTCAAGCAAAAGCTCGGATTCTGACGCTTTTGGGTTATTCGATGCAGGCGGCTGGGGCCTACGAGCGATCGATCTTGCTGCACAAGCAAGCGCTGGAAATTGCTCGTACCGAAGGAGACAAAGCTTGCGAAGTTGCCAATCTCAATCACATCAGCCGCAACTATGTGGCTCAAAAAAATTATCAGGAAGCGATTAATTACAGCCAGCGGGCTTTAATTATGGCACGACAAGCGGGAGAGCGACAAGGCGAGGCAAATGCTCTCGCTAATTTGGGTTACAGTGAAGTGTTTCAAGCGCGGCAGTTGGAGGAAGTGGAACCAGAGGTTTATGAGAGTGCGATCGGTTATTTGGAACAAGGTTTGTTGCTATCGGAAAGATTGGGAGACAGGCAAAGTCAAGCTTTTTGTTCCAGCAGTCTCGGTATTGCTAAAATCGCCCTGGAAAATGCTGAAGGTGCGATCGAATATTTGCTCAAAGGTTGGCAAGCGGCTCAATTCTCAGGGGATTTATATTTGCAAGGTCTGAATTTGGCTTACTTGGCTCAAGCTTATTACAGAATCAACTCACTAGAAAAAGCGATATTTGCGGGCAGTTTGGGGATGTATACTTTGGAGCAAATTGGTGCGATGGAGTGGCGTCAATCGGCTGGTTTGTTGACAATTTTGCGGGGTCAAATGGGGGCGGAATCTTTTAAACAAGCTTTGGCGAAAAGTCGAGGGAATATCATTCCGGCGATCGGTGTTGATGGCTACGATTACATCCCGGAGTTGCTGGAAAAATATCAGCAATCTATTTAATATTATGTCCGATCGATTAACCATAATATCCCGGCCGGGCGGGTTTTTGAGATTGTCAATTATTGGCAGATATTGTTGGTGAACCCGCCCCTACCTGATTTCGGGCGAAGCGAAGCGGAGGGAATCGACCGGACATGATATAACTCTTTGTTGTGGAACAGGCCGGAAAGCCTGTTGCTGAGAGGGGTGCAAAATGTAAGTTTTAACTCACCCAATAGCTGCATTATCAATTAGTCTTTCATGGGCGGGATCTCCTGCCCAACCCCTACTCCCCACAAGAAAATTGAATTTTTGTGGAACAGGCATCTTGCCTGTATTGAATTTTTGTGGAACAGGCATCTTGCCTGTTCCTGGATATTTTGATGCACCCCAACCTCGAAATAATTAATGCTCAACAATCACCGGTGTGCCAACTGCGACTTTCTCAAATAAAGCCTGTGCGTCTTTGTCAAACATTCTGACACAGCCGTGAGAAGCCGCCCCCCCGATCGACTCTGGATTCGGAGTACCATGAAAACCAATCACATTCTTGCCATCCGTCCAAAACCCCATCCACCTACTCCCTAATGGATTGTCTGGCCCAGCAGGAATAAGTTCTCCTGTCCAAGGATTTTGCCAAACGGGATCTTTGATCATTTGCATAACTTTAAAATTGCCGGTAGGAGTTTCCCACCCGCCTTTTCCCACAGCAACCGGGAAACTGGTTTGCACCTTATTTTGTCGGTAAACATAGACGCGGCGTTCTCGCAATTTCAGCACTAAACGCACTTCCTCAATAGGATTTACCGCAGGATTTGGTTCCTGGGGAAGATAACGAAATGGTTCTCCCAAGGGCGGCAGTTCTGGGGCTCCGAGATTCGGCAATTGTGTCTCGGATGTGGGCCGCTGCGCTGCGATCGCACTATTACTTGAATTAGCCACAACTTCGGCCGTCGCCTGCTGCTGTATGCCCACCGACAGCGCGGCTGCACTCAAGCTAAGCACAACTAGCTTATTAAATAAAAATTTGCTGTTCACCATTTTTTTGTTCGCTAAACTCCTAACCAGCAGTTCCTACAAAGTTCCTATCTAATTATCCGCCAACCGCACCCGATCCGAAAAATTTTGATATGGCTTTTTGACCAAGAATTTCAAAGGTGGTACCCGCCACGTGATTTATCCGTGGAATCAATCCCAAATCCAAAATCCTTGCATCCTCAAGCCCCCGGATTTATCCGTGGTGTCAATCTAAAATCTAAAATTTAAAATCTAAAATCGAATGACGGCAACTGCGCTGCACAGTTTTTAGTTGAAATTCCACCACCGATCACTTGTAACTCAACACAAAGCTTAGGCAATAATACCAAAACAACAAGGTTTTTATAAGCTGCTCAGTCGAGTTCCGCAATAGAATGTCGTTACAAAACCCGGTTTAGGCGTACATCTTGCCAGAAAATGATTAAATTTTACCTCCGACTAATTTGATTTTTTAGCAATGACCAGCGGGCGATCGAGTATTCAAACTATGGCGCTGCAGTATCCGGCAAGCACAATCTGTCTTTGGGTAGAGTTCCTCCCAGCAACAGTTAGGTCTGCGGAAAAAAACTGCTACGGTCGCTCGAATAAACTCAATATATCACGGCAACACTCTAGAGATGCAAACCGCTGAACTTGTTGTAAATCGGGAACTTATGATGTAAAATTTAGTCTTTCAATACTTGTTCGATAATCTTTTTTTGAGATTGTCATAAATTTCCTACTCTGGGGATTAAACTGGATTAGGTATAGAAGTTGGGACTTTCGTGCAGCGGAAGCAAACCCAACCCTGAATAGCAGTTAATGTGAGGTTTCAATGCGTCTTCAGAACATCAAATTATTGACAGGTGCAACACTGTCGGTGCTAATTTCGGCGGTCTCAGTACATCCTGCGATGGCTAACCCTGCAAATCAAATAGCCCAAACGCAGACCACCACCACAGCAAACACTACAACCATTGTCGGTTTTGTCAAAGATATTGTCGGCGATGTAGTAACTATTCGCGAAGAAAACGCGCCGTACAGGACTCTCAGGATTCAAAGATGCGTCCTGAGAATTATTGGCCTAGTACCGGGAATGAAAGTCAGAGCCACCGTCGCCGGATCTCAGATACAAAATATCGCGGTGATCCCCGATTATAAGGTCGTAGCCACAACGGTTGCTCGTCCCGCAACCCCAGCACCAGCACCGCGTCCGGCTCCAGAACCGCCACCGCGTCCGGCTCCTCGTCCGGCTCCTCGTCCGGCTCCGATGCCGGCTCCCCGTCCAATTCCGGCTCCGGCTCCTCGTCCGGCTCCTGTGAGAGGACTTTGGTAGAGCTAGGCTATACTATTTTCGGTTTTTGATTTTGGATTTTCGATTGGGAATTGGCAATGACAATCAAGCAATTTGATCCGGGGCCCCCGGATTCATTCGTGGGGTCGCGTTCTTCAATCTAAAATCTAAAATCTAAAATCTAAAATCTAAAATCGATTGACTGATCGAGCTCAAGGTTTGGATCGCTGGCCTACAATTGCATTGTTTTGTACAACTGGTATCAGTAAATAAAATTAAGCCACCGCCTGCGCGGTGGCTTAGCTGTTTAATAGCAGTTAGAATAATAGAATTGTCCAGCAATTGTGGAGAAATCGCTGCTATGTATTACCTGCATTTCTTGCTGCTAATTCTGCTGTTGCCGATGATTGCGTGCGATCGAGCTACAGATGCGATCGCCCCTGCTGTGGGCGACAACGGCGCCGTGTCGCAAATTCCCTCCCGTGCACCGGTGACAAATGTTGGGACAAATCAAATTGTACCGACCAAACCGCTGTCGCCGCAGCCAATCCGTATTTTTGCAACTGCTTTGCCGCAGCCAGGAGCCAGCGAAAGCGCCTCAAAACCTCCTCAAGTAATACCAATTCCCGCATCGCCAGTGCTGCGAGTGCCTCCTGGCTTTGTCGTCAACGTTTTTGCTGACAATTTAGACGCTCCCCGATGGCTAGCTGTGACGCCTACAGGCGATGTTTTGGTAACAGAAACCCGGCAGAATCGGATTACGCTGTTGCGAGATGCCAACGGCGACGGGGTTGCTGAGGTTCGCAAGACTTTTGCAAGTGCCCAAAACGGGTTAAATATTCCCTTTGGCATGGCTTTTGCCGATCGCTATTTTTTCCTCGGAAATACCGCTGAAGTCCGCCGATTTCCCTACACAAAAGGGCAGGAACAATTGACAGGTACTGGTCAAAAAATTGCCGATTTACCGGGCGGTGGATACAACCAACACTGGACGCGAAATGTTGTCGTTTCCCCCGACAATAGCAAGCTTTTCGTCTCAGTTGGATCGCAGTCTAATGCCGATGTCGAACCGCTGCCGAGGGCGTCTGTTCAAGTCATGAATTTGGACGGCAAGAACCAGCAAATTTTTGCTTCTGGGTTGCGAAACCCGGTAGGATTGGATTTTCACCCAAAAACCAATCAACTCTACACGACTGTCAACGAACGCGACGGTTTGGGAGATGATTTGGTGCCGGATTACTTGACAAGAATTCGTCAAGGTGAGTTTTACGGCTGGCCTTACACTTATTTTAAGCCGAATTTGCTCGACCCGCGCCACGCCAGAAATGGCAATAGCGATCGACCTGATTTAGCTGCTAAAACATTAATGCCAGACGTGCTGTTTCAGGCGCACTCGGCCGCTTTGGGGCTTCAGTTTTACGACGGCAAAACGTTTCCCAAAAGATTTCTCAACGGCGCATTTGTGGCGTTTCGCGGCAGTTGGAATCGGAACGCTGGAACTGGTTATAAAATCGTGTTTGTACCTTTTAATGCGGGGAACGGACGCCCTCAAGGTTATTATGAGGATTTTCTGACTGGTTTTCTCACAGATCCGTCGGGCCCGAAAACTTGGGGGAGGCCGGTTGGTTTGCTGGTTTTACCTGACGGGAGTTTGCTGTTTACTGAGGAAGCGAATAACCGGATTTATCGGGTGCAGTATCGCCGCTGAGGATTGGGCGATCGATAAATTCTTCACCCTCGTATACTTTTTGTTGAATCAAGAATTTATCTTCTTTTCTAATTTCATATCATGTCCGATCGATTAACCATAATATCCCGGTCGGGGCGGGTTTTTGAGATGGTCAATTATTGGCAGGTATTGTTGGTGAACCCGCCCCTACCAAAATCGGGGTCGCTCGACCGGACATAATTTCACTATTCAATTTGAGATTCGCTGGGTTGCGGCGGGTTTTGTAAAGAGATGGCTGTTGGTTCTGATTGCGCGCTAAAACCGCCTCTACAAGTCTCGAATATATCAGAACGATCGAGGTTTTGCGATCGCGCTTTAAAATCCCGAACCGGGTTGTTTGAGAAACTCGGCTTCTTCGGGAGTTGTTTCGCGGCCGAGAATTTGATTGCGGTGGGGAAATCTCCCAAAACGCTGGATTATTTCTAAATGCTTCATCGCGTATTCAATGAGTGAATCGCTGTCAGGTTCGCCGCTAAGTTGGCTAAATAGTTCGACAGATTTTTGCTGGTTTTCTAAGTTTTCGCTGTGTTCAAAAGGGAGATAAATAAACCCTTTTTGTACAGTAAGCAATTCGCGATCGAATTTATTATTAACAGCGTATTCGGCGGTGGCTAAAGCTTTGTTGTCTGTGGCGAATGCTTGAGGTGTTCCGCGAAACATATTGCGCGGAAATTGATCGAGCAGTATAATTAATGCTAGGCAGTTGTCGGGGGAATCTTGCCATGAGTCGAGTTTACCGGAGGCGGCTAGTTCGTATTGTGGCAGAAAGCGCCATCGCACTTGGGCATCAAAATCCGCATCTTTTTCAAACCATTTCTTGTGGACTTTGCCAAACTCAGGAGAGTGCGATCGACCAAACCAAAAATCTAAAACTTCATTCATCTGTATTCCCCCTTGGAGACTCCCACTGTACCTGTAGTCAGGTCAGTGGCGAGAGGAAAAGGGGGGCAAGGTTTAGGCCG